>JAPKZO010000020.1:0-33091 GCA_026393755.1 Acidobacteriota bacterium | reverse complement strand
GCCCAGAAGCAGACCGCCGCACGCAGGTCTTGAAATCGTCCCCAGTAAGTGCCGCAGCGAACCGTAAGCCGAATTCTGTACCCCTCGACTCGGCCCGAGCGCCCGTGCTGTACGAGCGCCGAAGGCCTCGCTCGGGGTGACGACCATTCCTCTAGCCCCGCCATCGCTGACGGGGTCCAGCAACCTACCCGGAGGCATCGGGCGGGCCACCCTGTTGCGCCTCCCTATTTGGTCTTGCTCCGTGCGGGGTTTTGCCTGCCACCCGCGTTGCCGCGGGCGCGGTGCGCTATTACCGCACCTTTTCACCCTTACCCTCGCCGTGGCCCGGTATTGCCGGTTGGGATCTCCCTCCTTCTTCCTGTACCCCACTTTGCTGGAGCGGCGCACTTGGAAGGAGTTGTCGCGCGCGATCCTCTGCGCGACACTCCTCACCCAAGTGGCTTGCTCGGCGCACTTGGAAGGAGTTGTCGCGCGTGATCCTCTGCGCGACACTCCCGAACCGGCACTACCGGACCACGACGCGGGCGGTATATTTTCTGTGCCACTTTCCTTCAGGTCACCCTGACCGGGCGTTACCCGGCGCACTGCCCTGCGGAGTTCGGACTTTCCTCCCTTCCCGGTGATGCCGACGGCATCCGTACCGCCCGCACTCCGGAAACAGCGGTCGTCTGGCTCACTGCGGCGAAACGCTGACCGGTTCCAGCGCCCGTTCTGGCGGCGCACGCAGGCCGCCGTACGCAGGCGACGAAACCGTCCCCACTAGTCTCCCTCCTGCTTGATATTGTACAGCTCCAGCTTCTTGTACAGGTTACTTCTCGGCGTCCCGATGACTTCGGCCGTCCTCGAGATGTTCCAGTTGTTCTCCCGCAGTTTCTCCACCAGGAATGTCCGCTCCGCGGATTCCTTGAATTCGCGAAGCGTGCCCGCGCGTTCCGGCACGGCGTCCGGCGCTGGCTGGCGCGACGCCGATCGGACCGTCTCTGGCAAGTCGTCTTCGCCGATCACATCACCGGGCGTCATGATCAGGACCCGCTCGACGGTGTTCTTCAGTTCCCTGACGTTGCCCTTCCACCGGTAGCGCTGCAGCAGCAACATCGCATCCGGCGAAAACCGTTTCGGCCGGAAGTTGTTCTCTCTCGTGAACGCGTCCGCGAAGTGTTTGATCAGGAGCGGGATGTCGTCGGTCCGCTCACGCAGCGGCGGCACGGTGATGGGAATGACGCTCAGCCTGAAGAACAAATCTTCGCGGAACGTCCCTTTCTCGATTTCCTGCTCGAGGTCTTTGTTGGTCGCGGCGATCACACGCACGTCCACCTTCATCGTCCGCGAGGAGCCCAGCCGCTCGACCTCGCCTTCCTGCAGGACGCGCAGTACCTTTGCCTGGGTCTTCAGGCTCATGTCGCCCACTTCGTCGAGGAAGATCGTGCCCCGATCCGCCTGCTCGAACTTGCCGATCTGTTTCTCGGTCGCGCCGGTAAACGATCCCTTCTCATGTCCGAACAGCTCCGACTCAATCAGATCGTCCGGGATGGCGGCGCAGTTCACCTGGATGAAGCGCTCGCGACTGCGCAGGCTGCTCTTGTGAATCATGCGGGCGACCAGTTCCTTGCCCGAACCGCTCTCACCCCGGATGAGGACGGTCGCCGTGGTGGGCGCTGCCCGGCGGACCGACTCCAGCACCCCGTCGAGGGCGGCGCTCGTCCCGACCATCTCTGATCGCGCTTCGAACTTGAGCTGCAGCGATCGGTTCTCGTCGCGAAGTTGCGTGAATCCCAGGGCGTTCCGGATGGTCAACAGCACGCGCTCGGTGGTGAGCGGCTTCTCGATGAAGTCGAACGCGCCCATCTTGGTGGCCTCAACCGCCGTTGCCACCGTGGCGTGGCCAGAGATCATGACCACCGGCAGCGAATCGGCCACCCTCTTCAGGCGCCCCAGCACCTCCAGGCCGTCCATGCCGGGCATCTTGATGTCGAGGAAGACCAGATCGACGGCCTCGTTCTGGACCACGCCAATCCCCTCCTCCCCGGTCGCTCCGCCCACGAACTCGAACCCTTCGTATTCGAGAATCATGCGCAGCGAATCGCGGATGGCCGCTTCGTCGTCGATGACAAGAATGCGTGATTTCATCTCCCGGTCATTCTCCCACGATCAGCCGCACGAACGCGGCCTCGTCGATGATCGGCACGCCGAGCGACGCTGCCTTCCCGAGCTTGCTGCCGGCTTCCGCGCCGGCCACCACGTACGACGTCTTTTTGCTGACCGAGCCCGCCACACGCCCCCCGTGCGCCGTAATGGCCGCTTCGGCCTGCTCCCGGGTGTAATCCGTCAGCGTTCCGGTGAGCACGAACGTGCGGCCGGCCAGCGTCTGAGGCACGACCTGGCTGGCGCCGCTGCCGATCAGGGTGACACCCGCAGCGCGCAATCGATCCACCAGCGCGCGATTGTGCGGCTCGTCCAGAAATGCCCGCAGGGCATCCGCCACGACGGGGCCGATGTCCCTCGTCTTCTCGAGCTCGTCCCGACTCGCCCCGAGCAGCGCGTCGATCGATCCGAACGCGGCGGCCAGGGCCTGCGCGCCCCGCTCGCCCACGTGCCTGATACCCAGCGCGTACAGCACTCGCCAGAACTCGTTCTGTTTGCTGGCCTGGATCTCGGCAGCCACATTGAGGCCGACCTTGCCCAGTTTTCGGGGACGCGCACGATCGGATTTCGGATCCTTGGGCGCCACGACCAGGCCCTCGAGCACCGACGGGGTGAGTCCGTAGAGGTCGGCGGCATCCCGCACCAGTTCGGCGTCGACCAGGGCATCGACCAGCGACTCACCCAGTCCCTCGATGTTCATCGCCTTGCGCGAGGCGAAGTGCAGCAGGCTGCGCCGGATCCGGGCCGGGCACGCGACGTTGACGCAGCGCCAGACCACCTCGTCTTCGGGGCGGGTCAATCGGCTTCCGCACGACGGACACGTCGAAGGCATCTGCCACGCAGGCCGTCCATCGGGGCGGCTGCCGGCAACCGGACCGATCACCTTGGGGATGACGTCCCCGCCCTTCTCCACGATCACCCTGTCGCCCGGCCGGACGTCGCGGCGCGCAATCTCCTGCTCATTGTGGAGCGTCGCCATCTGCACCGTCGATCCCGCGAGCCAGACCGGTTCGAGCACGGCATACGGCGTGACCGCACCGGTTCGCCCGACGCCGACCTCGATACGCAGCAGTGTCGTCACCGCCTGTTGCGCCGGGAATTTGTAGGCCGTGGCCCACCGCGGGAACTTGGCCGTGACGCCCAGTCGATCCCGCAGCGCGAATCCGTCCACCTTGACGACCACGCCGTCGGTGTCGAAGGGCAGTCTGTCGCGGGCCTCGGCCCATCGCTCGATACAGCGGGCGAGCGCGTCCGGCCCCTCGCACGTTTCCCAGTGAGGCTCCACCGGCAACCCCCACTGCCGCATGCGTGTGAGCGCGCCGCTCTGACTCGTGCTGCCGGTCCGCCCGTCATCCATCAGTTGATAGACGAAGGCCGACAGTCGGCGCCGGGCAACCAGAGCCGGGTCCAGATTCCGCATCGTGCCGGCAGCCGCGTTTCTGGGATTGGCAAACACCGGTTCGTCGGCGTCCTCCCGTTCGCGGTTGACCAGATCGAATGACGCTCGCGGCAGGTACACCTCGCCGCGAATCTCGACTCGACCGGGAGCGGCGCCACTC
Organism: Acidobacteriota bacterium; assembly: GCA_026393755.1. Classification (NCBI taxonomy): domain Bacteria; kingdom Pseudomonadati; phylum Acidobacteriota; species Acidobacteriota bacterium. Next base: position 29,390 of record JAPKZO010000020.1, on the reverse strand, counting down.
AGCCTGAGGGGGATCGCACGGATGGTCCTGACATTGGCGGTCACATCCTCGCCTCTGACGCCGTCGCCGCGCGTCACCCCGCGACGGAGCTCGCCGTCCTCGTACGTCAGGGAGATGCTCAACCCGTCGATCTTCAGCTCGGCGACGTACGTCACCGGATCAGCGGCTCCGCCGGATTCGGCCAGCCCCCGGCGCACGCGTTCATCGAATGCCCGCAACTGTTCGACGTCATAGACGTTGTCGAGACTCAACATCGGCGAGGCGTGTTCAACCGTCGCGAATCCCTCGGCGACGCGGCCGCCGACGCGCTGACTCGGCGAATCGGGCGTGACCAGTTCGGGATGATCGCGTTCGAGGGCCTTCAGTTCGTTCATCAGGGCGTCGAACTCGCCATCTGAGATCTGCGGCGCGGCCAGCACGTAGTAGGCCTCCTCGTGCTGGCGAATCCGATCACGCAGTTCGGCGATTCTGGCGGCTGCGGTCATAAACACCATCGTAGGAAATGAGGTCCGACCCCAATTCCGCGCCTGAGTCTGTTCCAGAGGATTGTACCGCGAGCCGGGAAAGTCTACCGGTCCCTTGACAGGACGTAGTCCGGGAGCGCCATCAAGGCCTCCCGTTCGGGGCTGGGCGGAAATACGTGGAGCGCCTGCTTGGCCTCCTCCACGAAGGTCACCGCGCGGGCGTAGGCATCCTCGATGGCATGATGCTCGACCAGTTTGCGGCTGATCGCCTCCCACTGCTCGCGAGACAACTCGCGGTCGCGGACGGCCGCCCGGACCAGGTCTCCGGTTGCCGCATCCGCCGTCTTCAACAGGTTGATCACCGGCAGGGTAATCTTCCCTTCCCGCAGGTCGCTTCCCACCGGCTTCCCGAGCCGCTCGATACTGCCGGTCAGATCGAGCAGGTCGTCGACGAGCTGGAACGCCACACCCATCTTGAATCCGTACTCGCCGAGCGCCGTCACACGTTCCGGCGATCCCTTTGCCAGCATGCCGCCGATCCGAGCGCATCCGCTGAACAGGTAGGCGGTCTTACGTCGAATGATCTCGAAGTGCTCTTCTTCGGTGAGGTCCGGATCGCCGTTCTTGGTGAGCTGATACAGCTCTCCTTCGATCATCCGCAGCGTGACGTCGCACAGCAGGCGGATGATATCGAGCTCGTCGTACGTGAGCGCGAGCGCCATCGACTTGATGTAGAGGTAGTCGCCAAGCAGCACCGTGACGTCATTGCCCCACTGCGAGTGGACCGCCAGCCGGCCGCGGCGCATATTCGAATCGTCGATGATGTCGTCGTGGACGAGCGTCGCGGTATGGACAAACTCCACGACCGACGCGTACAGCACGGCGCGGTCGCCGCGGTAGCCGCACAGCCGCGCCGCCATCAGCAGCACCGCTGGGCGAACCCGCTTGCCGCCGCTCGACTGAATGTACTTGCCGATCCGGGGAATCAGATCAACCTGCGACTGGACGTGCCGGCCGAATTCCGCGTCGACCCGCTCGAGGTCTTCACGGATAGGTTCGAAGATGTGGGTGAGGTCGAGAGCGGTGTTGTTCACGAGTTTGGCGCGTCTTGTCATCTCAACACAATCACCGGAGAGTGTCAACGCGCGGGCGGGACCTGAACTCGGCCTCCATAGGGTGGATCCAGAGGGGTGTGAGGTCGGTCTACGGCCGGAAGAGATCCCGGTAGTTTCGGGTGACCGCCCTCGAGAAGTCGCCGGGTGTCATGTGGTGAATGCCTGCGACCGATTCGCCCACCCGAACGACCCACGCCGGCTCATTGCGCTGGCCGCGATAAGGGGCCGGCGCGAGATACGGACAATCGGTTTCAATGAGCAGCCGATCCAGAGGCACCGCCGCCGCCGCCGCCTGGACGCGCTCTGCCTTCCGAAACGTCACGATGCCCGAGAACGACACGTAGAAACCCATGGCCACGGCCATCAGCGCCAGGTCGCGATCGCCAGAGAAGCAGTGGAACACCCCGCCGACGTCACCCCGGCCGATGTCGTCGAGCACGCGAATCGTGTCGCTGTCGGCCTCGCGAGTGTGAATGATCACCGGCAGCGCCAGCTCTCGCGCCAGCGCCACCTGGGCCGAAAACACGTCTATTTGAACATCGCGCGGCGCGAACGTGTAGTGGTAATCAAGGCCGATTTCGCCGATCGCGCGGACCAGCGGCTCCCGTGCGATTCGCTCTCGCACCAGGTCGACCGCCCTGCCGGCATGTCCGGCAAACGCTCCCGCTCGATGCGGATGCACACCGGTGGCCAGGCGAATCCGGTCCCACTGCTCGCCGACGACACGGGCTCTGGCGAATTCCGCCTCATCGCTGGCCTCGAGAACGCACAGAGCGTCCTCGACGCCCGCCGTTCTGGCGCGCCCCACCACGTCCGGCAGGTCCGCCACAAACGCCTCATCGGCCAGATGACAATGGGAATCGATCATGGCGGCTACATCTCGTTCGCCCCGCGCCCTGCGCGATCCAGATACGCCCGGGTCGCAGCAGCGTGCACGTCCTTGACAGGGACCTTCTGTGCCGCGGCGAGTCGCGCGCAGTCTTCGAACTCCGGCGCCGCGTTGGTGACGCGCTCACCGCGTCTTGCGATCTTGATTCGGATCTCGCCGTACCGGGTCGAGACCGTCGTCCATTCCCGATGAAGACACTCGCGCAGCATCTCCTGGTGGCGGACGCCAATCGTCGTGGTTTCCTCGAACAGCATGTCGAGGGCGGCTTCGCGCAGGGACACGGGCGTGATTACCGTGACCAGCGTGCCCGGACGGCTCTTCTTCATCTGCACCGGCGTATAGAACACGTCGAGCGCACCCAGATCGTAGAGCCGTTTCATCAGGTACCCGAACACCTGCGGATTCATGTCGTCAATATTGCACTCGAGCACGGCCACCGTCGACTGTGCGTCCGACTCGCGCGTCTCGCCGATCACGGCGCGTAGCACGTTCGGATGACCCTCGATCTCACGGCTTCCCGCACCGTAACCCGCCTGTCTGACCGTCATCGCCGGCATCGGCCCGAACGATGCCGCGTGGCCCGTCACCAGCAACGCGCCGGTCGGTGTCACCAGTTCCATGGGCGTTCCGCTCGAATAGATCGGCGCGCCCTCGAGCAGTCGTAAGGTCGCGGGCGCGGGCACGGGGAGGCGGCCATGTGCGGTTTCGACGGTGCCCGCACCGACGTTCAGCGGCGACGACACCACGCGGCCCACGCCGAGTTGCTCGATCGCCCACACGGCACCAACGATGTCGACAATTGAATCAAGCGCGCCCACTTCGTGGAAGTGCACGTGCTCAACAGGAATGCCGTGAATGTCGGCCTCCACCGCGCCCAGCCGCCCGAACAGGTCGATCGCCTTGCGCCTGATCGATGCCGCCAATGGCATTCCCTCTATGAGCGCCACGATCTGCGAAAGGTGGCGATGGGCGTGATGGCCCTCAGGTCCGGCATCGGCCGGCTCAACCACGGCGAACCGCGTGGCGGAAATGCCTGAGCGCTGCACGCGCGAGGCCTGCAGTTCGCACCCGGCCGGCAGAATGCCGGCGAGGGCGGCCTGGAGACGCTCGATTGACAGACCCATGTCGATGAGTGCGCCGAGCAGCATGTCGCCCGACGCGCCCGACGAACAATCCAGATACAGCACTGTGCCCATAAATCGTCCTGCTACCTGAGGCGTCCGAGCTCTCTGAAGCTCAGGTACCGCGTCTCCGTCAGAATCAGATGATCGACCACCTCGATGCCCATCAACTCGCCCGCCTCGACCATACGCTTCGTCAGCGCCATGTCGTCCGCACTCGGGGCGGGATCCCCAGACGGATGATTATGGAACAGAACGATGCCGGTTGCGCGGGCCGACACCGCTTCGCGAAACACGTCGCGGGGATGGACGACACTGCGATCGACCGTCCCGACCGACAGGATGCGGGTGCGCAGCAGCTGATGCCGGGCATCGACCAGCACGATCCCGAACTGTTCAACCGCGCGGGCGCCGAATTCGGGGAGCAGGTGGAGGGCCACGTCCTTGGGTGTCGACAGTCGCAGCTTGACGGGCGGGGTCTTGAGCAGCGTGCGCCGGCCGAACTCCAGCGCCGCCAGCATCTGCGCGGCCCTCGCCACACCCACTCCCTGCACGCGGCAGAGATCGTCAAGGGTGGCCTTGATCAGACCGTGCACGCCACCCACCGTCTCGAGAATCGCGTTGGCCATGGCCAGCGAGTCCATGTCGCTCGTGCCGGAGCCCAGGATGACGGCCAGCAGTTCGTTGTCGCCAAGCGACGTGGCGCCGAGCCGTTCGAGCCGTTCGCGGGGACGATCGCGGGGCGACAGGTGTCTCACGCCGCCAATCCAGTGCAAGAATCGATCACAACGCCCCTCCCCGCTCCGGGGGCCCGTCAACGCCGTGAAATGGGGCGCGTTGCGCCCCCGAGAACGGATGGTCAGAACGGCGCTGGAAATGACGCTGCTAACTTCTGCGACGTCGGCCGTCAACCCAGTACGAAGGAATTTCGTACCGTCAGACCCCATCTTCGCTGGCGGACCGGTTCAGCCGTTTGTCGAGCAGCCGGCTCGAAACCACATTCGAGAGCGCCCGAAGCATTGACGACTTGACGCCCGGATGTTCGCCCTCGAGGTCGAAGATGATCCGCTTGACGCGTTGACGTTGAAGACCCAGGTTGCCGCACGAGGGGCAGCCGCAGCCGACAATCGGCAATCCGGATTCCCTGGCGTACGCGCGGGCATCATCCTCGCAGACCAGCACCAGCGGCCGCACCACCACGTGCTGTCCCTTGTCGGACACCAGGCGCGCCGGCATGCTCTTCAGTGCGCCCGCGAACAGTAGATTCAGCAGCAGCGTCTCGATGAAATCGTCACTGTGATGACCAAGCGCGATCCGGGTCACCCCGAATCGATCCGCCAGTCGATAGAGCACGCCACGCCGGAAGCGCGCGCACAGCGAGCAGGGGGTCTCAGCCGGATCGAGCAGATCGTCGATGGTTTCGCCGATGTTGGTGTGCTCAACGTGGTGCTCCCAGCCCCGTTCGGCGCAGGCGCGGCTGATGGCCTCGTGCCGAAAGCCGGGGTACCCGGAATCAACCGTCACCGCGACGAGGCTGAAGGCGATCGGCGCGCGCTGGCGCAGCACGTCCAGAATCTGCATCAGCGCCCAGCTGTCCTTGCCACCCGACAGGCCGACCATCACGCGGTCGCCATCGCCAATCAGATCGTACTCCGTGATGGCGCGCGTGACCTTGCGCGCCAGTCGCGCTTCGAGCGTGCTGCGATACGACATTCGGGATCAAGCTTATCGCAGGAGGAGTCGGTCGAGGGTGCGGGGCCAGGTGAGCGCGGCGCCGGCGGCCGCCGCCGCCGACCCCATCTTCTCGGCGAGCGCCGGGGATTCGGCGAGTTCCACCATGGCATCCGCGATGGAGGCTGGCGTGGGATCGGCCAGGAGCCCCTCCTGCCGGTGGCGGACCAGTTCGGCGGGGCCCCCGCTGTCGGTACACGTGACGACCGCCTTGCGTGAGGCGAACGCCTCGACGGTCACCAGCCCGTAATCCTCGGACAGCGTCGGAAACACCACAGCGCGGCACCTGGCGAGATGGTCCACCAGCTGGGACGGGGTGACCGAACCGACCAGGCGTACGCGGTCCCCAACGCCGAGATCGTGGATCAACTGCGTGAGCCGCCGCGCGTCCTCGCCATCGCCCGCGATCGCGCACCTGAGGTGCCGGGCCTGCGGCTCCGCACAGGCGCGAATCAGCAGATCGAGCCGTTTGAGTGGCGTGAGCCGGGAGACCGCGAAGAACTCCTCGCCGTATCCCTCGCAGCGGTAGGGCCGTTGCGGCGCCGGCGGATAGAGCACGTCGGCAGGAATACCGCCGAAGCGCTGCAGCCGCTGCTGAATCGTCGCCGAAATCGTGTAGAGCTTCGTGACGTTCCGGGTCAGCAAATACCGATCGACGGTGTGGATGATTCGCCGCCGGACCTTCTCCTTCAGCAGCCCCTTCCACCTGAGGGGCACGATGAATCGCTCCCACAGATCGTAGTACTCGCGCATCCTGTGGTTCAGCCAGCAGACATGCCTCGGATGCCGTACGGCGTAGCTCGGATAGCGGAACGAAATCACCTGATCGACCGGCGATTCATCGCACGCGACGCCGACATCGGTGAGCCACGTCGCCAGGTACGCGGCGCCCTGCCGCCCGAACCGATTCTGTGGCGTTCGAACCAGGTCGACTTCATGCCCCGCTTCGCGCAGCGCGTCGACCAGCGAACGGGCCAGCACAACGTGGCCGCCCTCGGCGAACAGCGGATTCGACGTGATGACCGCGATCTTCATAATGGGTTGAGATAATCAATCCCGGATTGATTATCTGGAAGCGCCTGTCCAGCCGGTCTCGCGATAATCACACCCGGATTGATTATCCTCTGCCGACGCTCGCGATTGTATGGGCTGGCGCCAGGTCCGTCAACGACGCGGCGTTGTCGCGGTTTCGCGCCCATGGTACGATGCCCTCCTTTCGGGTTGCCACATGTTCCTGTCGCCGCGCCGTATCGCCCTATGATCGACACGCCAGACAACCCGCCGCCCAGCGTCACCCGTCGGATCCTGATCCTGCTCGGCAAGATCGTCGTGAGCGTTGGGCTGATGGCGCTGCTGCTGGCGAAGACGGATCTCACCAGTCTGTGGAGCCACTTCCGCAGCGCGTCGCTGCCATGGCTCGGCGCGGCTCTGGCGTTGTACCTGGTGATGATTCTCATCAGCGCGTGGCGCTGGCACCTGCTGCTCAACGCCCAGCAACTGGTCATCGACCGCGCCTGGCTCGTCGATTCGTACCTGGTTGCCACCTTCTTCAACAATTTCCTGCCGAGCAACATCGGGGGCGACGTCGTGCGCATTCGCGACACGTCCGGTCACACCGGGTCCACGACGATCGCCACCACCGTCGTGCTCATGGACAGGGGCATCGGCCTTCTGGGGCTGTTTCTCGTGGCCGCGGTCGGGGCGTCCATGGAGGCCGCAGTCGGCGGGCACGCTCCCGTCTGGGCGTCGCTGCTGTGGCTGGCATTTGGCGTGGCGTCGGCGATTGGCTGTGCCGTGGTGTTCCTGCCGAAAGGGGTCGGCAGGTTACTCACTCCGCTCCGGGTGATTCATCAGGAATGGGTTGGCGAGCGCATCAACCGGCTGATCGGAACACTCGAACGCTTCCGGACTCAGCCGCGTGCGCTCCTGATGTGCTTCAGCGGCGCGATCATGGTTCAGGCTGTTCTGGTGGGGTTCTATGTTGCCGTCGCCAGAAGCATGGGAATCGACGTGCCGATCGTCGACCTGGCGGTGATCGTGCCGGTGTCGTTCGTCATTCAGATGGTGCCGGTCTCGCTGAACGGCCTCGGGGTCCGCGAGGCGACCTTCAGACTCTACTTTGCCCAGATCGGATTGTCAGCCGCCTCCGCGCTCGCGCTGTCGCTGATGGGCGCGGCTCTGGTGATGCTCTTCTCGCTCTCGGGCGCCCTCGCCTACCTGCTGCGCGGCTCGAAGCGGTCGCTTCGCTAGGACAGATCTTCCCTGATCTCGCTAATCACGTAGGTGGGCTTGTCCTGCGATTCGTAGTAGGTCCGCGCCTGTGTCTCCGCCAGCAGACCCATCATCACAAACTGGACGCCAGCTAACACCAGCATCACGCCAACCAGCAGCGCACCGCGATGCCCGACCGACTGCCCGTTGACCGCCGCCAGCCAGCCGAGCCAGCCCAGCATCAGCAGACCGAGACTCCCCGAGGCCAGCCCGATCGCGCCGAACATCCTGATCGGTCTGCCCGGATGCTTGAGGAAGTACTTCACCGTGATCAGATCGAGGACGACCGGGAAGATGCGGGTGAGACCATACTTGGACCGGCCGAACCGCCGCCGACGGTGGTTGACGACTCGTTCGACAATCGCGGCACCGTTCTCCGACGCGATCGCCGGCAGCAGGCGATGCATGCCGCCGTAGAGCCTCAGCGGCTTGACAACCTCCGCCCGGAACGCCTTCAGTGAACAGCCGTAGTCGTGGAGCTCGACACCGGTCACCCGCGAGATGATCCAACTGGCCGCCATCGACGGAATCCGGCGCGAGAAGAAGCGATCCTTGCGATCCTGACGCCAGCCGCAGGCGATATCGGCACCTTGCTCGACCATCGCGACCAGCGCCGGGATATCGTGCGGATCGTTCTGCAGATCGCCGTCGCACGTCACGACGACCTGTCCGCGCGCCAGCGCAAAGCCTGCCGCAAAAGCCGCCGTCTGGCCGAAATTGCGACGGAACCGCACGACGCGCACGCGCGACTCAGCCTGCTGGACCGCGACCAGCCTCTCGAAGCTGTCATCGGTGCTCCCGTCGTCGATCGCCAGCACCTCGTACGGGCGTCCCCACACCCGCAGCGCGGCCGCCAGTTCCACGAACAGCTCTGGAATGCTGGCCGATTCATTGTGAATGGGCACGACAATGGAGAGGAAGGGCGCGTTCACGATGGGTGGTTGATTATACCTCGCCGGCCGCGCCTCCCGGTCGAACGCCGGGCATCAGGTGTTCCCGCTCACTATGTGGTGTACAGTGGCTCGACCGGCGCTGGTCCGCCGGTCCCGGCAACCTCCAGGGACAGCAGGCAACTACCCGCGTGACTATTGTCGAGCACCAGCACGTTCCAGAAATTGCCGGCCACGCTCTTCCCGACACGCGACGTCCGGCCCGCATCACGCCTCGCCTGGTCGGTTTCGTCGCGTTGGCCTTGGGCCTGACCGCCGCGGTCTACTACGCTCACGCGGGCTTGACGCTGGCCCATTTCGATGCCAAGGGCCACCTCGTGGTGACCCGTCGCATCGTCGACAGCATCACGCCAGGATGGCTCCAGATCGGCGCGGTCTGGCTGCCGCTGCCTCACTTGATCAACTTGCTGCCGATCCAATTCGACTTCTTCTATCGAACGGGCGCATTTGCGGTTGCCGTTTCGATCGCGTCATTCGGTCTTGCGGCCTGGGCGATTGCGACGATGATTCTGACAGTCACAGGCTCCAGGGCGGCTGCCGCGCTTGGAACGGCCGCCTTCGCCGCCAATCCCAACGTCTTGTATCTGCAGGCGACGCCGATGACGGAGCCGCTCCTCTGGGGCCTGGCCTGCTGGTCGGTTGTGCTCTCGCGCGACGCGCTGGCGTCAGGCACCCCGATCGCCATCCGCAGCGCCGGCCTGGTCACCGCGGCGGCGGTTCTGACGCGGTACGAAGCCTGGCCGATTTGCGCGGCGCTGCTCACCTTCGGTGCCCTGGCACTGCTGAGGCAGGGCACGCCATGGCGCCAGACGATCCGGCAGGTCGCAGGACTCGCGGTCTACCCTGCCGTCGCCGTGCTGGCGTTCCTGGCGCTGAGTCGCGCCACCGTCGGCGAGTGGTTCGTGCGGACGGGCTTCTTCGTGCCCGAGCCGGATACGTTGGACCAGCCGGTCGGCTCCGCGCTGGCCGTGTGGCGCGGGTTGAATCAACTGACCACGGAGTCGCTCGCGTGGATCGGCGTGCTTGGACTGACCACGACTCTGATCGTCGCTCTGCGTGATCGGCGCCGCGCGCTCGATTTGCTGCCGTTGTCAATGGTCGCGGCAGCCTTGCTGCCCTGGTTTGCGTTCTACCAGGGACACGTCTTCCGCGTCCGCTATATGACGGCGCTGCTCCCGGCTGTCGCCGTCGGCGCCGGACTGCTGGTCGGGAGACTGCGGCGTCGCTGGTTACTGGCAGGCGCCCTGATGCTGCTTGCGGCGCTCGCGCTCGGGCCACGCCCGTTCGACCGGTCGGCCGCGATGCCGCTCGAAGCCCAATGGGACACCGGTCTGAGGGTCGGCCGCCAGCAGATCACTGCGTATCTTGCCCGGACCTGGGACGGCGAGCCGATCATGGCCAGCATGGGCTCGCTCGCCCATTACATGCACGAGCTCTCGGGGTCAGGTTTCCGGCTTCGCGATTTTCTGCACGAAGGGAACGGGGACATCTGGCTTGCCGCATTGGCTCAGCCGGATCCGATGGTCGAATGGATTCTCATTGAGGAGAGTGCCAGGGGCGGCGACATGCTCGCCGCCCTGGCTCGGCAGAGGCCCGCGTTCCTGGCGGGCTACGACAAGGTGGCCGAGGGCGGCGGAACGGCTCTCTACCGCCGCCGGCCCCCTCGTTCTAGAAGCGAATCTGTAGCGTCCCCAGGACGTTGACGCCGCCCAGATCGATCTTGTCGCTCAGGAAGTCGTTCGACAGGTTCCCGTGTCCCCACTGCCCGCGCACTTCGACCCCGACTGCGGCCATGCGAGAGATCCGCGCACGCACGCCGAATGTCGCCACCGGTCCCACCGACGTGCCGCTGCCGACATAGTTCGCGCTGTAGATGCTGTTGTTGTCGCCAAAGTCGACGAACTCGCCGGTTTCGGTGTACCGCCAGACGTACACGGCCAGACCGACTCCCACGTACGGCTGGAACGTGCCGCGTGCCCCGAATGGCAGAAACTTCACCGTCGCCACCACGGGCACCACACGCAGCTTCATTTCCTGCGCGATCTCGCTGCCATCCGCGTTGACCCACCCGTCGTAGACTGACGGCACGCCACGCTGATAGAAGCCGACGCCGAGGCCGGCCTCGAGCTTGTCGCCGACGACCGCAAGCCACTCGACGCCGCCTGTGGAGGCCCTGAAGTCCTCGATGGTGAACGACAAGTACTGGCGATTGGTCGCCAGCACGTCGCCGGCAATCCGCGCATCTTCCGCCCGGGGCACGAATACTCCGAACTGGAAGTTCAGAGTCTGCTGGGCCCGCGCCATCGATGCCGTCAGCAAGAGCACTGAAACAGTGAGGAACACCACGCTGGTCTTGTGTCGCAACATGCAGCCCCCTGGAAAATGAGTTCAACGTCGGACCAGCACGATTGGTGCCAACCTCGGCGCGGTGTTTACGCACCATCCGCGGCCTGCCGGGCGCCGGTGCTGTCCTTGCGGGGTGTCAGGACGTCCGGATTAGTGAACGCCCGGCCTGGAAATCGGCGATGACCTCGAGCATCCGCGGCAGCAGGGCTGGACCGGCAGCCGCCACGTGCCGGGCACGAGCGTCAAATGGCGTTCCGTCCATGCCCCGCACCTGCCCGCCCGCCTCCTCGACGAGCAGGGCGCCGGCGGCCACGTCCCACGGATGGAGATTCGCCTCCCAGAAGCCATCGAGGCGGCCGGCGGCGACGTAGCACAGGTCGAGCGCCGCCGACCCGAGCCGTCGCACCGCGCGCGCTCGCGTGACGAAGGCGCCGAACAGGCCCAGGACATCGCCGGGATTCTGATGGATATCGTAGGGAAACCCCGTGACCAGGACCGAATCCAGCAGGCGTTCGGGCGTCGACACCGCCATCCGCGATCCGTTCAGAAACGCCCCCACCCCCCGTTGCGCCGTAAACAACTCGCGCCGCGTCGGATCGTAGACGGCAGCCACGTCGACGCGTCCGCGGATCTCCAGTGCGAGTGAGGCACAGAAGATCGGCAACCCGTGCGCGTAATTGGTCGTGCCGTCGATGGGGTCGAAGATCCAGCAGTATTCGCTCGTCCCCGCCGTGGCAGCGGGATGTCCGCCCTCTTCCTCAGCGAGGACGGCGTGGGAAGGAAACCGCTCTCCCAGCACCCTCCGGCACATCTGCTCGACCTCGATGTCGACCTCGGTCACCAGGTCGATTGCGCCTTTCATCTTCACGCGGAAGGCCCCGCCGAAGCGGTTGTTGACATGGGGAACTCAGCCGCGTCCGGGCAGTTTCTTGGTGAGGCGCACTTCCATGCCGCCCTCACGCGCCGGTTCGATGCGTACATCGTCCATGAAACTGCGCATGAAGAAGATGCCGCGACCGCTCGATTTCAGGAGATTCTCCGGCGCGAGCGGGTCGGGCAACGCATCGGGATTGAAGCCCTCGCCCTGGTCGCGAATCGATACCACCAACTCCTCCGGCTCAATCTCCGGGCGTGTTGTAAACTCGACAAACACCTGTTTCCGGGGATCGCTCCGATTGCCGTGCTTGATGGCATTGATGACGGACTCGCGCACGGCCACTTCCATCCACACGAGGGCATCATCTTCGAACTCCAGCAGACGGGCGATCCTGTCGCTGACCAGCTGGACCAGGTCGAGCATCTCAAAGGCGCTATTGAAGCGCAACCGGACCGTGGATCCCGTTGCAGGCAGTGTCATGTCCTTGCTCGGCCGTCGTTCGTACGCCAGCATCCGCTACCCTACCATAGCCCAAGTGGACCGTTTCCATGGACTTCATCTTCCCGAAGGACACACGTGGCTGATCACGCCGGCGCAGGGCGCCAGGGACAAAGCCTCGATGATTTGAGGCGGCACTTCGCTGCTGTTATAGTGCCAGAGTGACTGCTGGCCATTCCATCACCGTCAGGCCCGCACGCGGCGTCAGCGGCGTCGTCCGGGTGCCGGGTGACAAGTCAATCTCCCATCGAGCCCTGATTCTCAGCGCCCTCGCCGCGGGCCGCTCGGAGATTGTGAACCTCGCGCCTGGCGATGACTGTCGCGCCACGATCGACTGCTTGCGGCGCCTGGGTGTCCGCTTCTCAGCCGCCGCCTCGCCCGGCGAGGGCGATGTTCGCCTGTGGCAGGTTGACGGCGTCGGCCTGGCCGGATTCCGGCCGGCGCCCGATGGCCTCGACGCGCAGAATTCCGGTACGACCGCGCGCATGATGATGGGGGTCCTGGCGGCAAGTGCGTTCCGCACGCGCATCTCGGGAGACGCCTCGCTCCAGCGCCGGCCCATGCAACGAGTCGTCGAGCCGCTGGCGCTGATGGGCGCGCGCATCGACACCAGCGATGGACGACTGCCCGCCACGGTCACGGGTGCTCCGCTCCGTGGCATCGACTACTCGACACCGGTCTCCAGTGCGCAGGTCAAGAGCGCGATCCTGCTGGCCGGGCTGTCGGCTGACGGCGTCACCACCGTCCGTGAGCCGAGTCCGACCCGCGACCACACCGAGCGGGCCTTCGGCACATTTGGCGTGGCTGTTGAGTCCGGCCCCGGCTGGGTGGCCATCACAGGAGGTCAGCGGCCCTCGGCCGCGAGAATCAGTGTCCCCGGCGATCCCTCCTCTGCGGCGTTCTGGGCGGTGGCCGCGGCGGCGCTACCAGGGTCCTCGATAGACATCCGGGATGTCGGCCTCAATCCCACGCGGATCGGATTCCTCCAGATCCTCCAACGGTTCGGTGCCATCGTGTCCGTGACGGAGTTGCCGGAGACCGACGCGGAACCGAGAGGCACGATTCGTGTGGCGCATCGCGCGCTGGGTGCGGTGGTGGTGGAGCCGGGAGAAGTTCCCGGCCTCATCGACGAACTTCCGGCGCTTGCGGCACTCGCGACCTACGGTGGCCGCCTGACGGTGACCGGCGCAGCCGAGCTGCGCGTCAAGGAGAGCGACCGGATCGCGGCGCTGGCGCGCGGTCTTCGGTCGATGGGTGCTGACGTGGAAGAGGCCCCCGACGGATTCCACATCGACGGCGCCTCACGGCTCCGGGGCGGAGCGGTCGATGCGGCGGGCGATCACCGGCTGGCGATGGCCTTCGCCATTGCCGCGCTGGGCGCGACCGGACCGACTACGATTGCCGGCGCCGACGCCGTCTCGGTCTCGTACCCTGGGTTCTTCGATGTGCTCGAGGGCATGTGCACGTGAGAGCTGACAAGCTGTATCTGGTCGGGTTCATGGGTGCAGGCAAGTCGTCAGTTGCCCGCGAGGTGGGGCGGAGGCTTGGCTGGAAGGTTGAAGACGTCGACGATCGCATCCAAGTGCACGAGCGACGCACGATTCGGGAGATCTTCACTGAGAGTGGTGAGGCGCATTTTCGGATGATCGAGCGCCTGGTCGTCCGCGACTTGCTGCCACTGCGCCACGCCGTGGTCGCCACCGGCGGCGGCACGTTCGTCGACGCGGACAACCGCGCGGCCATCATGGCGGACGGAGCGGTGATCTGGCTGGACGTGCCGCTTCAAGTCATGATCGATCGCATCCCCATCGACGGAAGCCGCCCGCTGGCCCCCAGCCGGATGCAGTTGGAACAGCTCTATTTGTTGCGCCTCCCCGCCTACGCGCAGGCACACGTCAGGCTGGACGGTGCGCGACAGTCAGTCGGAGAACTGGCGGATGCCATCATCGAATGGCTGGGGGAGTAACGCGGAGACCGATGCGATACCTGGTGCTGGCTGATATTCACGCGAATCTCCCCGCTCTCGAGGCGGTGCTGGCCGACGGCGAGCGCCGGGGCTTTGATCAGATGCTGCTGCTCGGTGATCTGGTCGGGTACGGGGCGCAGCCCAACGACGTGCTCGACCGGCTGGCCAACGCTCCCGTTGCGGCCGCGATTCGTGGCAACCACGACAGGGTCGCAGCCGGGCTGGATGGCGGTGAGGAGTTCAACCCCATTGCGAAACAATGTGCCGAATGGACGCAAAACGCGCTGACGCAGGCCCACGTGGCGTTTGTCCGAAGCCTGCCACAGGGCCCGGTGAACGCCACCGACTGGATTGAGATCTGCCACGGCACGCCGTACGACGAGGACGCCTACGTGCTCGACACGCTGGATGCCCTGAACGCGCTGCGGGCGACGGGACAGCCGCTCTGCCTGTTCGGCCACACTCACGCGCCGCTGGCCTTCCTGCATGCTGGAGGTGGCCTGAACTACCGTCAAACGCGGCACGGATTTGTCTTGCCGGTGGTACCGGGGTGGAACTACCTGGTAAATGTCGGCTCGGTGGGACAACCCCGGGACGGGGACCCGAGAGCCGCCTACGGCATCGTCGATGATGAGAAGAAGGAAGTGAGTTTCTTCAGGGTTCCGTACGACGTTGCGGCGGCCCAGCGCGCCATTCGCGATGCGGAATTGCCAGATGCCCTTGCCAAGCGCCTCGCCCTGGGCCGATAACGAAGCGTCGCCTTAAATCGACAGGTGCTTCATCTGGCTGTACGGGCACGGCATGCCGTGCCCCATGTGGCGCCCTTCGCGGCCTACGGTGCGACTTTGGCGGCTTTGGCGGCGTTGCGGGCCGCGTTCTCTTCGCGGCGCTTCAGTTCGACGGCAAACGCATCGCGGGCGGCGCGCGATCCCAGAATCCAGCCGATGACGATGCCAACGAGTATCGTCACCGGAATGTAGAGGAAGTGACCGGCGCCCATCAGGCTTCTCCCATGCCCTGAGCTCACGTGTGTTGGGTTCACCACTGGCTCAGAACCACCGCGATGGATGGGCGGGCTGGGCTGAGGTCGTGCTCAACACAACTGAGTCGAAGGGCTACCGCGACTGCACTCGCCGTTGCAGGTCAGCCAGTTCGCGCTCCATCTTCTTCATGCGCCGCCAGATGGACCACACGTAGACGAGCAGTACCAGCCAGACAACCACGTACGCCCCGATCAGGAACGGCGCGGCGGGCAACTGCTCGACCGGCGGCAGGGTGGTGATAGGCACAAACTCGCCCCGGCCTGGGGTGCCCGGCGGGGGCTGGCTTGCCGCACACAGGGCGCCCGCGGTCCCCACCATCAAGAGAGCGGTCACAACCGTCAAGACCATGGTCGTCGTCACACGTCGCTTCATGGAAGTCGCCTCAGAGAAGATGGGGTCAGACCCCCTATGCCCCGCCATGCTACTCATCCAGCGCCAGATAGAGCCGTTCGATGGTTGCCCGCTGATCCTCGAGGTTCTTCCGCAACCTCAACAGCAGCGCATAAAGCAGCAGGAACGACCCCACGCACAACCAGAATGTTCCCCGCATCCCGGGCCCAAGTGTCATCACCACATTGGTCGTCGGATGAATCGTCCGCCAGAAATTGACCGACACGTACACGAACGGGACGTTGGCCATGCCGAAGATGGCCATGGCCGCCGACAGCTTCTCCGATCCGGCGCCGCCGTACCGCCGCACCAGCAGATACGCCACGAAGATCATCCACAACAGCAACGCTGAGGTCAGCCGGGCATCCCACTGCCACCAGACGCCCCACGCTTTTCGCGCCCACATCGGCCCGGTCACCAGCACGATCAACCCGAACACGACCGTCAGCTCTCCCGCGGCCACCGCGAGCCGGTCCGCCGCCGCCGACCGTTTGAACAGAAAGACGGCGCTCGCGATGCCGCAGACAAACGCCGAGAGAAACAGCATCATCGCCGATGGCACGTGGTAGTAGAACACCCGCTGGATCAGACCCATCGTCTGTTCGGACGGTGCGGAGGCGACAAAGAGCGGCGCGATCGCGAACAGGATCATCGCGAGCACAATCAGCGGCGTATACGCTTTGGCCATCACTACTCCGTCATGAGCGGTTCGAACGTCCACAACGCCAGGGTGACGAAGACGGCGTCGAAAAACACGAGCAGCGCCAGCCAGAACCGCGCCATCGGCTCATCCGGGACCGGCTGAAGCAACGCGACCGTCCCCAGTACCCCAGCGATAATGATGGGAATCGTGATCGGATACAAGAGGACGGGGAGCAGCACGTCCCGGCTGCGCGCCCGAACCAGCATCGCAGCAAACAGGGTTCCCACCGACGCAAAGCCCAGGGTACCGGCCGCCAGCAGCGCCACCAGCCACAACGGACTGGCGCCGAAGGAGGCGTTGAACAGGAGCGCCACCAGGGGAACCAGCACCATCTCGACCACAGCGAGCAACATCAGGATGCCAAGTAACTTGCCGACGTAGATGGCGGGCCGATCGGAAGGCGCCAGCATCAGGGCGCGCAAGGTCTCGGTCTGCCGCTCCCGCTCAAATGTGCGTCCCAGGGCCAGCGTGCCGGCAAACGCGATGGCAATCCACAGGATGCCTGCGGCCGCATCCTCCATGGGACGGCCTTCCCGCACGAGCGCGAAGGCGAACACCAGGACGCACGACGCCGCGAAGAACACGGTGGTGTAGAGAATCTCGCGGCTTCGCACCTCGACGGTGAGGTCCTTCCGCATCACGATCCAGGCGACTCGCAGAAACTGCTTCATTGCCGTGCCGCCGCGATCGCGCCGCGATAGCGCTCCCGCAGACTCGTTGACGATTCGTCGACCACCAGCAGCCGGCCGTCGCGCAGCACGGCGACCCGGTCGAAGAGGCCTTCTGCCAGATCGAGATCGTGCGTCGCGATCAGCACGATGCGGCCGTCTTCGCGCAGGCCGCGCAGACGTGCGACAAGGGCCTGTCCAGAGGCATCGTCGAGGCCGGTAAACGGTTCATCGAGCAGCAGCAAGCGGGGATCATGCAGCAGCGCCCGCTCCAGCGCGAGCCGCTGCCGCATTCCCCTCGAGAACCCCGACACGAGGTCGTCGGCGCGCTCTCCGAGCCCCGCGCGCCCGAGTGCGTCGCCGACGACGGCCGTCACATTTGGGCAGCCGTACAGCCGGGTGAAGAACTCGAGATTCTCGCGAGCGGTGAGTTCGGGGTACAGATACAGGTCGTGGCCCAGCAGCCCCAGCCGGGCGCGCAGCGCGGGCCCCATAGCCCGTGCCGTCGCCGTGCCGTAGCGGACGTCCCCCGAAGACGCGGCCAGCAGCGTCGAGACAATCGCAAGCAGCGTGGATTTGCCGGCGCCATTCGGCCCCAGCAGGCCGACAATCTCTCCGGCGTGGCACGTCAGGTTGATATGACTCAACGCGCGGCGACGGCCGAAGTTGCGCGAGACGTCTTCGACGACCAGACGATCGAAGTCGAACGTCACGCCACCGATCCCTCACCCGGCGCGGCCGCGTGTTGATCGAGCTCGCCGTACACCCGTTCGAGCTGATCAAACAGATCGCTTCGCCGGCCGGCATAGCGGGCGGCGTCGACTGCACCGGTCCGCTGCTGAGCTTCGAGTCTCACCAAATCGGCCATCAGCTTGCTCCGTCGCAGTTCCAGTTCCGCGTTGCGCGCCAGATCCCCCGTCCGGGCCTTGGCCGACGCCGCTCCCCACACGCCACCCATCAACACGAGGACGGCAAGCGCGATCGCCACGAATCGTCCAGCGTGATTGCGCGACGGCAGACCCGCAAGCGCGAGGTTCAACTCCATTCCCGGCTCCAACACGCCGCCGGTGCCCACGATGAAGCTGTGCGTATCGCCCGGCATCTCGTTGGTCGATGACAATTGCGGAGATGTGATCGAGAGTCCGGGAAGCTTGGTCACAAGCACCTGCACCCTCGCCCAGGCCACGGGCAAGACCTGCGCTATCACGCGCTCGGATCCTCTCGGCTCCAGCCCGAAGGCCAGTTGCACGGGAGTGGATCCTGTCGCGAACGGACCGACAATCGACACGTGTCGCCCGCGCAGCGTGGCCTGCGCAGACGATCCTTCGAGTAAGGTCGGCTGTTGGGCATCGGCAGGAAGGTCGAAGGCGATCTCCGTCTTCGGGGACGCCGGCGCGGCCGTCGTGTTCACGATGTCGAAAATGTAGAACACCGTCAGGGCGTCGTCGTCGAATTCGATCTGAATCCGGCTGTCGCCGCCGAGCACGACGTCTCCCGCGCCTGGCGCGGGCTGGCGAGCACCAGGCATCTGGCCGGCAGCGCCCGGCACCTGAGCCCTCGAGGCCGTCGCCGCCATCACGAGCATGGCAGCCAGCGCAAGCACGACCGCCCGCGGAACCCACACGCGGCGCGCCGTCATACGCCCCCCGCCAGCCGCGTCCCGCACGACTTGCAGAACCTGGCGTCCCTGCCGTTGATCGTCGAGCAATCGGGGCACGTTCCGGCTGCCACCGGCGCGGCAGCCGCCTGATCGCCCGGTTCGACGGCGTCGGGCGCAGCCGACGCCGAGGCACTCGGAGCGTTGGCCGAGACAAGTGCCGCCAGGTCGCGTTCAATGAGCGCCCGATAGCCGCCTCCGCCTTCGAGTTGCCGGATCAGGCCGACGGCGCGCGTGCGCAGTCTCGGGACGATCTCGTTGTAGTCGGCGTCCGAGATCTTGCGCATCGCACGATCGAATTCGACTTCCTTGATCGATCGCAGCACGAGCATCTTCTCGCGTTCGAGCGCCGCGCGGGTCCGTCCACCCAGCATCTCGGTCTCCTCGCCGGCCTCATCGGCCACCAGCGGCGCGAGCGTCCTGACCACGCCAGCGGCCACCAGGCCAGCCGTCAGGATCGTGGCGATTACCGCGACGGTCTGAACCGTTCCTCCGTCGCTCGTCATCACAGCGCCCGCCGCAGCCGCCATCAACACGCCGAGGACCAGGAGGTGCCACGGCCGCACGCCTCCGGCCTCGGGGCGGGCGGATACCGCCGACGGTGAGGGTGCCGCCGCGCCCACTCGCCGGCTGCCGCCGGTCTGCCCGGCCGTCTTCGTCGTCCTACGTGCCATGTCGTCGTTGCTCCTGTAGCGCAGCGCTAACCCGCCCGCGTGACCAGCGACACCGCCGCCAGCATCACCAGCGTCATCGTCGCGGCCCCGGCCGGCGCCCGTCCCAGCGCGAATTCGAACGCCCGTTCCGGCAGCAGCGCGATGCCAGTCCCGAGCACGAGAATGCCAAACCCCATCCACACCCAGCTCACCAGCGGGTTGATCACGACCTGCAGACTCATCGACTGATCCTTCAACTCGTACGCCGGCATGATCAGATACAAGTCCTCGTCGAGCGCGCGGCGGATAGCGACGTCGGTAGTCGGCTGCTCTTCGTGCTTCCTGAAGAACGATCGCGCCGGGTACAGCATCCCAACCGATTTTCCATCCTCCGACACCGCGACGTGCCCGGTCACCATCTGCTTCTGGCCGTCGTCGGTCACCTTGACGCCCATGTTGCGCACCGTGTAGTGGCGCAGCGTGGCCTCCTCTCCCTGTTTCAGCAGGACCTGTCGATCCATCTTGAAGGCTTCCCCGGCAAACCCGAGGAACATCAGGACGATGCCCAGGTGCACGATGTAGCCGCCGTAGCGGCGTCGTTCTCGCATCACCAGGCCAATGGTGGCCGTCAGCAGATCCGTTCCCGTTGCGGTCTTTCGCACCCGCGCGCCGCGCACGAATTCCTGGACGATCGTCGCCGTCACAAACGCGCAGAGCCCGAAGCAGATGCCCGCCGACCAGACGCGGACGCCAAGCGCCACCAGAGTGGCCGACACGACCAGCGCGAAGGTCACCGGCCAGACGAACGAATCGCTCAGGTTCGACAGCGTGGAACGGCGCCACGCCAGCAGTGGCGCGATGCCGGTCAGGCACAGCAGCACCAGGCCGAGCGGCATCATCCACTTGTTGAAAAACAGCGGGCCGACGGTCAGGCGGTTGCCCGTCAACGCCTCGCTCATCGTCGGGAACATCGTCCCGAAGAGCACAATCGCCGCCGCAATCAACAGGATCCAGTTGTTCGCCACGAACGCGGCCTCGCGCGAAATCCACGAGTCCATGTCGTACCGAGGCCGCAGCATCGGCAGCCGGCGAATCACCCAGCCGAAGCTGAACAGCAGGATCGCGATCATGAACACCGAGAACATCCAGGCGAGCGCCCGGTCTTCACCAAACGCATGCACCGACTGCACGACGCCGGAGCGCGTCATGAACGTGCCGAAGATGGTGAGGAAGAACGTGATGATCACGAGCGTCACGTTCCACACCTTCAGCATGCCGCGGCGTTCCTGCACGATCACCGAGTGGAGGAAGGCGGAGGCCGTGAGCCACGGCAGCAGGCCGGCGTTTTCGACCGGGTCCCAGCCCCAGTAGCCGCCCCATCCGAGCACTTCGTACGCCCAGATCATGCCGAGCGTCAGCCCCAGCGACAGGAACAGCCAACTCACCATCGTCCAGCGGCGGATGGCTCGCAGCCACGAATCGTCAAGATGCCCCGTAATCAGAGCCGCCATGCCGAAGGCGTACGGAATCGTCATCCCCACGAACCCGACGTAGAGGCTCGGCGGATGCACGACCATGTAGATGTTCTGCAGCAGCGGATTGAGCCCCTGACCGTCTGCGGGCGTCTGCACGAGGTAGGTGTCGAAGGGGTTCTTGTGCACGACCATCAGGAACAGAAAGAACATCTGCACGCCCGAGATGATCGCCACCACGTACGGGACGAGTTCCCGGTGCCGATCGCGGTTGACGTACACCGCCAGCGCGCCGAACAGGGACAGCAGGAACACCCAGAACATGATCGAGCCGTCGAGGCCGCCCCAATACGACGTGATCTTGTAGAACAGCGGCTGCACGCGGTCCGAATAGCGCTGGACGTACTTGATGGTGTAGTCGTTGGTGACGAACGCGTGCGTGATGACGGCCGAGGCGACCGTCATGGTTGCGGCGACCAGATAAAACGCACCCACGCCGCTTTCGACCAGCCGGCGGGATCCGCGCCGTGCGCCCGCCAGCGATGCGGCAATGGCGTACGCGCTGACGACAAACGTCGCGAACAGGAGAAACGTTCCGAGGGATGCCATGTTTCGCTCTCACCTACCAGGGGGCCGGCAGCAGGCCTCCCCACCGGGGGCCCGCCGACGGGTAGGTTGATACAGAGGACCGTTCGGGGATCGCAAGAGAACGCGAGCGGGCGACGCTTACATGCCCGGGCTGCCCAACCCCTTCTTCGGTTCGTATTTCGAAGGACATTTCGCCATGACGCCGTTCGGGATCACGTGGAAGCCGTCCGACTCCAGGCGACCTTTGAGGACCACTTCCGAATCGTCCTTGAACGTGTCGGGCACGATTCCAACATAGGTGGCGTTGACGACCGCGCCTTTACTCTGAACCTGGAACTTGTACTCAAGGGAGTCACGCTTGCGCAGGATGGAATCCTTCACCACGAACCCGTGGAGCTGCAGGTTCTTCCCCTGCCACACGCTGGGGTTCACCATCACTTCTTCCACGTGCTTGTAGTATTCTGTGCCCTCGCCCAACGTCGAATAGAGCAGGCCGGCCAGGGCCAGGACCAGGACCACGCTCGTTATGCCGATCTTGACGACTTTCTGATTCATAGGCAGGGGTTTAACGACACTCCTGTCCACCAGAATACCGCCCTGGGAGCCGACCGGTCAAACGGCAGAACTCACACCGTCAGGCCCAGATCGAGCAGCAGGCGATACAGGGTGGACACCGGCAGACCGACGACATTGCTGTAGGACCCCTCCACCGCCACGACAAACTTCGAAGCCAGGCCCTGAATGGCATAGGCGCCAGCTTTGTCGCGAGGTTCGCGACTCGCCACGTACGACCGGATTTCGTCCTCGTGGAGCGTCGCGAACGTCACGGTGGAGCGCTCCACGGCTTGCCGGGCGCGCGAGCCGCAGCGCACGCACAGGCCGGTGAGCACGTCGTGGCTCCGACCAGATAGCCGGCGCAACATCCCGGCCGCGGCCTCGTCATTTTCCGGCTTGCCCAGAATCAGCCCATCGATGACCACCACCGTGTCGGCTGCCACGATCACCGCCGTGTCCGCCGCGACCGCGACCTTCGTGCCTTCCGCAGGTGCGTCATGGGCGACCGCCGGCGGTGCGACCTCGGCGTCTGCCGCGGCTGCACCGCAGTGCGGATACCAGTCGGCGATTGCGGTGGCCTTGGCGAGCGCCAGCCGTCGAACGTGGTCCTCGGGGAGCTCGCCGGGCAGCACGCGCTCGTCGACGTCGGCCGGAACCGTATCGAAAACGAAACCCGCCGCCGTCATCAACTCGGCGCGGCGGGGGGAGGCGGACGCCAGTACAAGTCGCACGAGACGGATGTTACACTACGTTTGGTACTCGTCTGGTAGGGGCACGGCATGCCGTGCCCATCCGGATCTGATGCGACCTCATGGAATCTGTTCAGAATCTCGTCGCGTCCGGCATCGCCAGCATCGTGCGCCGTGCTCCGCTTTCGCCAGAGAAGGTCATGTTTGCGTGGCGCGTGGCGGTTGGTCAGGCCCTCGCCCGCCTGACGCACGTGGCGCTCCGGCCCGACGGCGTGCTGGACGTGGTCGTCACCGACGCACGCTGGCTGAGGGAACTCGAGCGCTCCTCACCCATGATCCTGGAACGGCTGCGCGATCTGCTCGGACAAGACGAGGTGCGCCGAATCGGTTTGACCTGTCCCTCCAACACGCGGTCCGATCGTCGCCGCCCCCCGAAGTCACATAGTCGGTAGAGTGAACCTGAACGCGCAGCATCATCATCTTCAGGGAGAGTCGCCATGATCACTACAGTCGGAGTCGTCGGTGCCGGCACGATGGGGAACGGGATCGCGCAGACATTCGCGCAGAGCGGATTCCAGGTCATTCTGCAGGACGTCGTGGAGCCCGCGCTCGTGAAGGCGCGTGCGACCATCGAGAAGAGCCTCGCGAAGTTCGTGGAGAAAGGCAAACTGTCGGCGGCCGATCGGGACGCAACCCTGACGCGCCTCAGCACGACCACAGATCTGAACGCGATGGCAAAGGCGGACTTCATCGTGGAGGCCGCCACGGAACGTGTCGATCTGAAGCTGAAGCTGTTTGGCGATCTCGATCGAATCGCGCGCGCCGGCGTCATCCTCGGATCCAACACATCGTCGATTTCGATCACGATGCTGGGGGCCGCCACGAAGCGGCCGGAACTGGTGCTCGGCATGCACTTCATGAATCCGGTTCCGCTGATGACGCTCGTCGAGCTGATCAAGGGCCAGACCACCTCCGTTGACGCGATGGCCACGGCTTCCGGGTTGTGCCAGAAGCTGGGCAAGACCCCTGTCGAAGCGGCGGACTATCCCGGCTTCATCGCCAACCGCATCCTGATGCCCATGATCAACGAGGCCATCTTTGCGGTGATGGAAGGAGTGGGCACACCCGAGGCGATCGACACGGTGATGAAACTGGGCATGAATCATCCGATGGGCCCGCTGACGCTGGCCGACTTCATTGGCCTCGACGTGTGCCTGGCCATCATGGAGGTGTTGCACGACGGCCTCGGCGACCCCAAGTACCGTCCCTGCCCGCTGCTGCGCCGCATGGTGATGGCCGGACAGCTGGGCCGGAAGAGCGGGATGGGATTCTATCGGTACTAACGATGGCATTTTCTGCAGTTGCCTGCGGGCCGAAAGTACGCAGAATTTGCGTCGGCGAGCAACGCAGGCGAAAGTCGCAATATCTGTAACTAATTGATTATCAAGGCCCTCGCGCGATGTCCGACGCGATCTTCGCTTGACATGTCGGTGGCACGTTTCTAGAATAGGATCCTTCTGTCAACTCGCACCAAGGAGTGTTCATGGCTGTCGACGAACGCGGTGAAAGAACCAAGGCTCTGGATGTTGCCGTCACTCAGATCGAGAAGCAATTCGGCAAAGGCTCGATCATGCGGCTGGGACAGAAGGGCGCCATCCTGCCCATCGATTCGATTCCGACCGGGGCGGTCAGCCTCGATTACGCCCTTGGCGTCGGCGGCGTGCCTCGCGGCCGCGTCGTTGAGATTTTCGGGCCGGAGTCGTCGGGAAAGACGACGCTCGCGCTCCAGGTGATCGCGCAGGCCCAGAAGCTCGGAGGGATGGCCGCCTTCGTCGATGCCGAGCATGCGCTTGACGCGGCATATGCGCAGAAACTCGGCATCGAGCTCGACAATCTTCTCGTGTCGCAGCCGGATAACGGCGAGCAGGCCCTCGAAATCGTCGAGGTGCTGGTGCGATCGGGCGGCGTCGATGTCGTGGTGGTCGATTCGGTGGCCGCGCTCGTACCCCGCGCCGAGATCGAGGGCGAGATGGGCGAGGCCCAGATGGGCCTGCAGGCCAGACTGATGTCGCAGGCGCTGCGCAAGCTCACCGGTGTGGTCTCCAAGTCGGGGACGTGCCTCATCTTTATCAACCAGTTGCGCGAGAAGATCGGCGTGATGTTCGGCAGTCCCGAAACGACCACGGGCGGGCGCGCGCTCAAGTTCTACGCGTCGGTCCGTCTCGACATCCGGCGCATCGCGAGCATCAAGGAGGCCGAAGCCGTCATCGGCGGGCGCGTGCGCGTCAAGGTGGTCAAGAACAAGGTGGCGCCGCCGTTCCGCGAGGCGGAATTCGACATCCTGTATGGCGAGGGCATCTCGAAGGAAGGCGACCTGCTCGACCTCGCGGTCGATCGCAAGATTGTCGAGAAGAGCGGCACCTGGTTCTCGTACGGCAACGAGCGGCTCGGACAGGGACGCGAGAACGCGAAGCAGTTTCTCCGCGAGAACAAGGATGTCTGCAAGAAGCTCGAGGATCAGGTCCGTGCTGAGCTTGGCCTGGTGAAGGACGCTGCAGCTGTGGCCGAACCGCTGATCGAAAAGGAAAAGCCTCCCGCGCCGCGCAAGTAGCGGGACGGGGTGGCGCCGGTGCGGAATGCCGATTCGGCGGCGAAAGACGCGGGGGCGTTGTCGTCGCCCGATCTGCGTGCTATATTGAAAAACCCGCGGGCGGCAGACCTCACGTGCCGAGGTAGCTCAGTTGGTAGAGCACTGCACTGAAAATGCAGGGGTCCCCAGTTCAAGTCTGGGCCTCGGCACCAGACAAAGCCAATAAAGACGGCCTATAGTCGCACACGCCCGATCAAGTGGTCGGGCGTTGTCATGTACGGGATACCACAGGGATACCAGATCTTTCGACGCGTGCCTGTCCTCGCCGAGGTTCAACGGCCTCATCCACGTCCTCGACCCCACCGACCGCACGAAGAAACAGAATCGGCCCAGGGCCACTGGACACCCCCGCCCCCCGGTCGAGTCCGGGCTGGAGCGAAGGCCACATCCGGTACCGATGGCCTTCTCTATACGAGGCCGATATAGGGCGACCTCTAAGCCTCGGTGCGGGGAGATGTCGAGGCCAAGATGGGCCAGCGTGGTCACCGTCGTCATCGTTAAGCTGGGCCGGGACGCTCTGTGCCACGCGCATCACGGGAGCCGCGATCTCGGTCTTCCACACGTCATCGTGTCCCGGCGGGCAGCGTCTCGGCGTCGCCCGGCATGGAGGGCCGCTGTTCGGGAGCGACCTAGCCGCCCATATCCTCGCGGGATGGTTCTTGCCTCGCTCCCAGCCTTCCGGCGACAATGCGCGGCAGTCCCCCGAGAGGAGTTGACTCCATGAAGACTGTCGCTTCCGTTGTGCTCGTGTCGGCTGTGCTCCTACTGCCTGCCTGTGCGCCCAAGGTGAACGCCCCCGCCGACGTGCAGGCGATCAAAGACGCCTCGCTCACATGGGACAAAGCGTGGAGTGGATCAAATGCCGAAGCCGTGGTCTCGGGGTTCTATACCGCCGACGCGGCGAAAATGGACCCGAATCAACCCGCTCTCGTGGGCCAGCAGGCGATCCGCGCAGCGTCCCAGAAGTACTTCGATCAGTACACCGACGAGGGCCGCAGCATTCTGGAAGATGTCCGAGTCTCGGGGGACTTGGCCGTTGCGAAAGGAATCTATGAAGGCAGGGCCACGCCGAAGGCCGGTGGCTCGTCCGCCCAAGTCAAGGACAAGTTCGTAACGGCTTTTCAGCGTCAGGCTGACGGATCCTGGAAAGCCTTCTGGGACATCTACAACAGCGATCTGCCCATGCCCGGAACCACGGCGGACGGTGCGGATGAACAAGCGGTGATGCAGGTCGAACGAGACTTGGCCACTGCGTCGGTGAAGCGAGATATCGCCGTCATTGAGCGCAGTGTCGCGAAGGAGTACACGTCGGTGGCTGACGGCAAAGCCGATGACGTGATGAAGATGATGGCGGAGTTCAAGGCCGGAGCCTATCAAATCGAATCCTATACGGTGAGCAACCTGAAGGTTCATGTCTTCGGGGATGCCGCCATCGCGACCATGACTCAAGCGGTGAAAGGTACGTACAAGGGCACAGCCTTCTCCAAGGACTACCGCATTACCGACTTCTTCATCAAGCGCGACGGACGGTGGCAGGTCGTCAACGAGCAGAGCACCACCATCAAGCAGTAGTGCAACCCCCGTCAGCCGAGTCAAGGGCCACCATCGCGGTGGCCCTCGTCGTGTACGCCTGAGCCCCTACGCCGCCTTGCCCGGGAACACGTCAAACGCGAAGTCTCTCAGAACAAGCCCGCATCCCGGTGGGTACACGAACCCCGATCACGACCGCGCAAGCCGCCCTCGCCTCGACACGGCCCACCGCACGAAGAAACAGAATCGGCACCAGGCCACGGCCCCCCCCCGGTCGAGTCCGGGGCCGGGAAAGGGTCATACCGGGTACCGATCCGATCCGCTCGTTGATAGAGGCCCAAAAGCTTCGGCAACAGGCCAAGAACATCGTCTCCGAGTTGTTTCGCGTCCTTGAGGAGCGGGGCCATACGGTCCGGCGCGCAACAAGCTACTGGCACGCGATACAACAGTGACTGAATCCCGCCGCCTGCGGCGGACCGCCGCTTTCCAACCACTCGAGGCATTATGGCATCGACCAAACGACGCTGCGAGCGGGACACCGGCGATTCGGACGCGGCCCAATCGGGCGACTACAGCGACGCGGCCGTGGCTCAGTGGAAGCGAGACGTGGCTGCGGGCATCGTGCCGGACCCTTGGGCGCTTGACCCACTCGTCAAGGGCGCAGCGGAAGGGAGACGCGTTGCGGGCATCGTGGCGACTGAGGTGCTTGGCGCCCACGTTGGGACAGAGCTCCGCTTCGACCTCACGAACCAAATGGCGGTGGCGTGGGCCAACAACAACGCGGCCCGGCTAATCGTCGAGATCAGCGCCGAGACGCAGGCTGCGGTGCGCCAGGCCGTCGTGCGCTCGATGCGTGGCGAGTTGACCTTGCAGGAAGTGGCGAAGTACGTGCGTGGGATCGTGGGTCTCACCGCGAAGCAAGAGCAGGCCGTCAACGCCGTTTACGACAAGGCCATTGAGCAAGGAGTCTCTGCTGCCGACGCGCTGGCGGAATCCCAAGGCTACGCGGAGACGTTGCGGAAGTATCGCAGCGAGGTGATTGCGCGTTCAGAAGTCCTCCGGGCCTCGAATGCCGGCCAACGCCTCATCTGGCAGCAGGGCAAGGCGGCTGGACTCCTGCAAGGGATGGAGCAAATCTGGATTGCGACGAAGGACGATAGGCTCTGTCCGATCTGCTGCGAGATGGACCACACAACGGTGCCCATCGGCCACCCGTGGACATTCCCAGACGGCAGACAAGATATGGAACCCCAGGGCATCCACCCGCAGTGCAGGTGTACCGTTGCGCTCCAGGAGATCGCTAAGAAATGATCACCCGCGATGATTGCGGTTCTTTCGGCTTCCCGGTCGCCCAGTGCACCTACATCATCGCCACGGATGACCTGCCCAGCACCAGCGAGGCGTGTCTGCGACAGTAATCCCTCGCGTGTCAACGCGGGAACGGTGAGCGCCTGGTCATCCGCATGTGGTGGCCGGGCGCTTTCTGTCTTCGTGCCCGCCCGGTGCGTTCGGTTTCTGACACAACGGCCTCTCGACCACCCGGTCAGCCTGGAAAGCGGCCCAGCGCCCCGCGTAGCGCGTCGAGCAGGCATCACCGCGTGTGGATGTGTGGCCACGCCACGAAATCACCCGCCCGGTCGCTTTGCCGTTCACGTCACGCCCTCCAATCGTTCGAACTGCCATCCCGAGTGCCACGGGGGTTTCTATAAGAAACCCGTGGCGGTGGCAGTAACTTGGCAGTAGTCGTGGCAGTAACTGCCGGGCCTTGTGTTCCGCGTCAGGTTGACTGCGATCCAATCCGCGTGGTCGCCGTGCAATGGCCCCGTCCTGGGCAGATGTCTTGTCTGTGGTAGACTTTGTATGGAGCGCTGCTTCGTCGAGTTGCGTCCTCGACCGCGTCGCCAGGATTCAATGGCCCAGAGGTATCTATGCGTGTGACTGGAATCGTCTTGCTTGTTGTCAGCGTCACGGCCGGCGGATGCGGCGGAAATAGCAGCACCCCAACTGCGCCCACGCCGGCACCGGTCGCGGCGTGTGTCACGAACAATACCGCGGATGTGACTTTTGAGAATCGCTTCTCGAGTTCTTCGCTTGACATCATTTGGGACGGGGTGAAACTAAACCTGAGCCCGGTCGCCCCGAACACGACATCCAGCTCGCTCACCGTTGCGGCCGGCGTGGCGCACACACTGCTCTACCGCTACGCCGGAACAAATACGACGGCCTGCACCCAGTCCTCGCCCGTGTTGGCGCAGTGTTCCACCTTCAAGTACTGGTGTCCGGCGCAATAGCCCGCGTACCGCTCTCGCTTCTAACGCCCGGGATGCGTCGCCGCCATCCGACCACCCGCAAGAGCTGGCCCGTACACACGACCGACGCGCCGGCCGCAGGCCCGCCCGGCCGCATCGGCCGGCGACCACTAACCTGAAGTTCCATTGGTGAGTGCGCCTGATCTCCTGTCCGGTGAAGCAGATACGTGCTGCGCCGGGGATGCGATTCTGTCTACACGCCGTTACGCAATCGCTTTGAGCAGGTCGAGTGCACGCCGTTGGGCCTCGGTCGCG
>JAPKZO010000019.1 GCA_026393755.1 Acidobacteriota bacterium | reverse complement strand
TCTCATCACATTCCTCTCTCCGCACGCTCTCGGCTGGTCACGATCGACAACCAGCGTGCTCTCGAGAAGAACTGCCAACGGCATGCCAACGACGACGTGTGGCATGCGCACCACTCGGCAGACGACGACGGTAGCATCGTCGGGCCACGGACTCAAGCGCCCGTATCGCGCCACGATATCGATCGCGGCGGTAATGATGATCCGGCGTTCGCTCGACCGGTATGTTGAGCGCGATGCCGGCTCCCCCGGCCCGGAGTCAACCCTGCGCGTTCACCGCGGCGGCGCGCCGCCGCGCGACAGACTCATCGAACGGCTGATGCCACGCTGGCACAGTGTGCGGAGATTCCGGGGGATCCGGGAAGAGGCTGACGGCTACGCGATTACCAGCCAGCAGGCTTGACGACCACCGCTCCGCGTGCGCCTACGACCACGTCAGGAAAGTGGCAATGAGCAAACAGTCCCCGTGGCAACAGTCGGCCGCCGCCCGCTGCCTGAGCAAGTTCATCTGCTCGGCGTGCTTTCAATGAGACCTCGCCCACGGGGCGGTATGCGATGACTTTCTTCTCCGAGAACCGTTGCCTGATGCGTTGGACCGCCGGCACGAGATCCGAGTCACCACTGATCAACACAAACGTGTTGCAGCCGTCCTGATACGCGTCGTCCAGCATCTGGACGCCGATTCCGACGTCGGTGCGCTTCTCTTCCGGCATCTGGAACGTTCGGTCACCGATCAGGGTGCACCGGGTGTTCAGGCAGGTGACCGTCTTCCGTTTGAATTGGCCAAGGATGATGACGACCTTCGGGAGAGTCGACAGGGCATCGAGGAAGACGCGCTGACGCGCACCCCGAGTGCCGTCGACCAGAGAGGTAAAGTAATTGACCCGCACGAGATCGTCATCCGTGCGGAGGCGAGAGCACAAGAGTTCGAGGTTGAGCCACTTGTGCGGACCGCCTTTGATGGCTCCGTAGTAAAGGTTGAAGCCGTCGATATAGACGATGGTGCGACGTCGGGGTGGCGTCAAGACAGAAAAGGGCGGCCATATAGACCGCCCGCCAGCCCCGTCGATCGGGACCAGGGAGTTGTGCATTGAATATACTGCTCGGCTAGCCGACTGTCAATCGTGACCGCGTTGAACGACGCGTCCAGACGCTGCTCCATCGAGTCCATGCCATGCTCCACGGTGTCGATTCGCTCAGCAAGATCGGCTCTTCTCATCACATTCCTCCCGTCGGCACGATCGCGGCTGGTCACGATCAACCAGTCGCGCGCCCAAGGGAAGAACTGCCAACGCCATGCCAACGACGACGTGTGGCATGCGCACCAATTGGCAGGACGACGACGGTAGCATCGTCTCGGCCACGAACTCAAGCGCTTCGACGCCGACGGCGCGGCCGCCCCCGGCTGTCGCCCGGTCGACCGAAGCGTTGCGGCCGTCCTCGCCGTTTCAGTGGCTTGAACAAGTCCCGCCGGTCAGGTCGATGTTCCATGTCGGCCGCGGCACTCGTGCCGGCGACGCCCCCCGCTGCGTTGCCTTGGTTGTCGCGTCGCGACGCGTCACGACGAGGACGGTCGGGCCTCGCCGAGCAACTTGAACTGGCTCATGACTTGCTCGTGCAGGACCAGCATGAAGTGGCGGCTCTCCTCATCGCCCTTGCGAATCTCGCCCCGCAAAGCAGAGTCCAGAGCCTCAGCGCCTTTGTTGATCACGCCCAGCAGGTCCACGATGGCGGCCTCGAGATGGGCCTGCGAGTCGTCGATGGTGGCCTCGACGCTCTCGAATCGAGCCCCCATTGCCGAGAACTCTCGGGCGACCTCAGCCCGCACCGTCGAGAACTCTCGGGCGACGTCAGCTCTCGTCTCGTCGATGGCAGTCTCGACCTTCTCGAAACGAGCCCGCACCGCCGAGAACTCCCCAGCGACCTCAGCCCGCATCGTCGAGAACTCTTTGGTGCTTTCCGCGCGCATTGCAGAATGTGCAACATCGTTCTCCCGGCGAGATTGCAGAATCTCCGCCATCAGCGCGTTAAACGACGCGTCCAGGCGCTGGTCCATCGAGTCCATACGATGCTCCACGGTGTCAATTCTCTCCGCCAAATCGGCTCTTCCCATCGATTCCTCCCCGGGACACTATCGCGGCTGGTCGCGATCAACCAGCCACGTGCCCCCGAGAAGAACTGCCAACGGCATGCCAACGACGACGTGTGGCATGCGCACCAATCGGCAGACGACGACGGTAGCATCGTCGAGGTGATGTACTCAAGCGCCTCGACATCGCCCGCGCAGCCCCCCGCACTGACGCAGAGAATAGGGTAGCAACGCGTCACGACGAGGACGGTCGTCCCTCGCCGATCAACTTAAGCCTACTCAGGACTTCCTCGTGCAGGACCAGCATGGCGGCCTCGAGATGGGCCCCCGAGTCGTCGATAGCGGTCTCGACGCTCTCGAAACGAACCCGCATCGTCGAGAACTCTCGGGCGACCTCAGTCCGCATCGTCGAGAGTTCCCCCGACAATTCACCGCGCAAGGCACAACTCTCACGGGTGAATTCGGAGCGCATTGCAGAATGTGCAACATCGTTCTCCCGGCGAGATTGCAGAATCTCCGCCATCAGCGCGTTGAATGACGCGTCCAGACGCTGGTCCATCGAGTCCATACGATGCTCCATGGTGTCGATTCGCTCAGCAAGATCGGCTCTTCTCATCACATTCCTCTCTCCGCACGCTCTCGGCTGGTCACGATCGACAACCAGCGTGCTCTCGAGAAGAACTGCCAACTGCATGCCAACGACGAGGCGTCGCATGCGCGCCAATCGGCAGACGACGACGGTAGCATCGTCGGGACGCTGGATTCAAGCGTCGCGACGGCGATTCGAAGTGGTTGCTGATGGGCGATGCCGACGGAGCAAGCGTACCAAGGCGGGAGGTCTTTGGCTGAATCAGGTTCCGCGACTGGCGGATCTCAGACCATCTTCACAACGTCACCAAGTTCAAGCCGATCGCAGCGGCGTGAAACACAGCGGCTTGCCCTGAATGAGTGCGACGACCTTGGCGCTGTCTGGCTCCGGGTCGTAGAGTTTGACAAAACAACCGGTATCCAGATACGTCACGAGTCGCCTCCACGCGCGTCGGACACGACGACGCTGAGGGCTTTGCCCGGCGGCGTGTCGCCCCAGACGGCCTTGGCTCGCGCGAGGAAATCAGGAGTGGCCGGTGGCCTGGCGGGGACGACCCTGGCCACCACCTGATCGTGCTGCGTCACCTGCACCTCTTCACCGGCAGCGACCCATCGCAAGATCTCCGGCCACTGCTCCGGGACCTGTTGAACACTGGCGGTCTTCATGGTGTCAGAATACTTCCTGGCTCACCCCGCAACAAGTTCGCGCAAACCCGTGTCAGGCTGGGCATTGCTGAAGACATCCCAAGCCGACTGACACGCAAGCCGGAGTACATCGACCCGCCGCGCTCGCCATAGCAGGGGGCGTCTTGGGCAGATTGAAGCCGCTCCAGGCTGACAGGTGCACCAGGCCCGGCAAGAGAGGTCCAGACGTCCACGGCTTTACATCGGTTAACGGGACCGACGTGTCACGACGAGGACGGATGGCCCTCGTTGAGCAACTTAATCTGACTTCTGAGGTCCTCGTACAGAACCTTCATGTAGCGGCGGTTGTCGTCCTGACTGGCCGCAATAGAGTTCTCGAAATGGGCCCACGAGCCCACCATGGCGGTCTCGAGACTCTCAAAACGCCCCCGCATCGTCGAGAACTCGGTAGCGACCTCAGCTCGCGAGGCAAGAATTGCATCGTTTGTCTCCCGGCTAGACTGCAGGATCTGCGTGCTTAGCGCGTTGAACGACGCGTCCAGGCGCTGCTCCATCGAGTCCATGCGATGCTCCACGGTGTCGATTCTCTCCGCCAAATCGGCTCTTCCCATCACATTCCTCTCCCGCACGCTCTCGGCTGTTCACGATCGACAACCAGCGTGCTCTCGAGAAGAACTGCCAACGCCATGCCAACGACGACGTGTGGCATGCGCGCCAATCGACAGACGACGACGGTAGCATCGTCGGAGCCACTTGCTCAAGTGCCACCAGATTGACGCCGGCGGCGCGGGACACCACGAGACGACCTGGTGCCGTTGCGGCACTACTTCTTTGGAACGCCTTCAAGAACCGTCTCGGGGGCTGTCGGCCGCGAAGGGGCGGTGAGCCCAATCGGCGCGAAGTACAGGTTTGCCAAGTCAGCGCGGAGGTACCTGCCGAGAACCACGTACCCGTGTGCGGCGAAGTAGTCCAGAATCTGCTGCCGTACCTGCGGGTGAGCCTCGATACAGACGAGCGTCGGTGCAAAACGGTTGATGTCAAAGCCTGCGAGGACTTTCGGTTCGGCCAACTCAACGTCCACCGACAAGAAATCGAAATGAGACAGGCCAGTCTGATCAAGCAGATCCGAGAGTCGGATCGTCGGCACGCTCACGGCCTTGGACGAGTAGACAGGGTCCTTGATCTCCGTGCCCGCCCGTTCGGCAAAACCTTGATCCGCGGACGCCACCAGCGAGTTCCCGTCTGCCAGGTGGAACGTGATGTTGGAGTCGGAGGTGTCTGAGACGAAGAACGCGAAGAAGCGGGTGCGGGGTCGGTGGGTTCGATAATCGGCCGCGAACTCAGCCTGGGGGTCGATGGCAATGCCTGACCATCCGAGCTCAGATTCCAGATAGAACGTGTTGCTGTCGTTCTTGTAGTGATTCGCGCCGACATCTACAAAGGACCCGGCGCGCCGGTCTTGGAAGTAGTCCCGGATGATCCACTCTTCCTCGTTTCTCGAGTACCGTGACGGCCCGTAACGGTCTTTCAGCCGCGCCCCCTCCTGTGCCGCACTGTATGCGACGTAGGATAGCCGCGCGTACCGAGACGACACGACGGTCGTGACAATGACCGCGACGAGGACGGCAACGAGAGAGACCTCGATCACGTCGAGTCGGCAGGTTCTCCACCACTTCGTCATCGTCCTGTCCTCCGCGTCAACAGGCGCAGCTTACCATGGGAACACATTGACTATTCCGCGGCCGTCACGCAGCGCGATGCGGAAGAAGACTCTCGGCTTGCCCTCGAAGAGCTCGTTACCCACGACTTAGCGAGACCTGCCCGTCGATTCCCGTACCGTGGCTCGGTTACGGACCTGGAAAGCACCTCGGACCTGTCCACGGTGCCGGTTGTGCGAACTGCCCCGCCTCTCGCGCGAGCACGATCGATCGGCTTCCGCAAAAGATCGCAACCCATCCATCACGCTTAAGAAGGTCGATCACAGGCAACCGAAGCGGCAGCCAGATGTAGTCGGCCTTCAGGAGCCGGGCGTATCTGACGTCGGGCGCTTTCGAATATAAGCCCTGGTTGGCTTTCTGAACCGCCTCGGAGTAGACCGTTTCGCGCCGCCCGTCATACGACACGCGCAGCTTCGGCGCGAGATGCCAAATGGCTAGCTCGCCGTAGTCAAAATAGGTGAGGAGCCGCCCCTCTATCGGGTTGCCCCGCAGAAACGTGATGGCCTCCGCTTCCGGCGCCGCCCAAAAGTCCTTCAGATCTGGTCCCGGGATCGTCACGCACCTGACCCTATTGTTCACTGCGACGCCCGTTGCCAGGAACCCAACCAGGCACATCGTTCCGACCACCATGATGTCGGCCCGCGTCGGCCGCCGCGTTAGCGGGAGGCGCGCCGGCCCGAACGCCGCAAAGCACGGCGCAAGCAGGATCACCGCTGTCAGGGCGAAGAAGCCCTCGAGCCGCACGACTCGAACTGCCATTGCTCCGAGCGTCGCCGCCGGGATCAACAGCGACACCACGGCCCAGCGGTGCCGCCGCCACGCGACGACGATCAGTATGGCCGCCATGGTCCACGGAATCACGAAGAACGGCTCGTGGGTGAGCGGTTGCCACTCCGTAATGTCCGAGCGTCCAAGTCCGACGGTCTCCCAGAGAAATCGCCACAACCTGGGGCCATATGGTGTCACCAGCGTGCCTAAGATGCCGAGAAGCGTGCCGCCGGCCGCCCATGGCCACGAGATGCTTCCCGCCAGAAGGGTCGAAGCACTCCACAGCCCGAGCACTCCAAGCCCAACAATCCAGCCTCCGTGCAGGTTCGCCCAGAACGCGAAAAGGACGGGCATCCAGAGCAATAGACGCCGATGTCCCCGGCCGACCCCGTTCAGTAACGCAAGCAGGATCGTGTAGAGAAGCATCGAGAACAGTTGCGGCCTGATAGTCGCCATCAGACTGTAGGCGCCCCCGAGCGCTAGGAGCAGCAACCCCTTGGCGACAGGTTGAAAGACCCCAGCGTGTCTCATAGCCCGCCAGAGGATGCCAAGCGCACTCGCGGCGAGCAACCACTTGAGCGCAATCAGTCCGGCGCTGCCAGCCACGCCATACGCACCTGCCATCAGCACTTCCGCCAGCCACTCGTGGTTGATCCACGGCCTGTCGCTCGTAAACGAGTACGGGTCCTGGCGTGGAATGGAATGGGAGGCCAGGATATCCTGGCCAAATCTGACGTGGCCCCACAGATCAGGATCGGCAAACGTCCCAGACAGCGCGAATGCCAGCACGAGCAGCGTCATGACGGTGAACAGGAGATCGGGAAGATCCTCACGCTTCATCATCGAGTGCTCTCACCGCTCCGGCGCAAAATAGCCCTTGCGGCTGCTGATGCGGATGCCGGATGACCGTGTGTGGATCTCGACGCTGCGCCACTTGCCGTCACGCGCGGAGTTTGTGGAGGTGTAGCCAACGATGTAACGGTGACGTAGGTTTTCGGTGATCCGTTCGAACTGAGCAGCAAGTTCCGATACGTCCTGCGAGAAGTAGGCCTGCCCCCCGGAGAAGGTGGCAAGCAGGCTGAGCCGCTCGGGATCAATCCTTGTGCCCAGTCCGACGGGGAACATCGTCACGTCCACATCCTGCAACAGGCGCAGCACGTCGTCCCACTTCTTGATGCTGCCGGGGCCCGTGCCCGGATTGTCTTCGTCCCGTCCGTCGCTCAGGATCACCACGGCCCGTCTGCCCGCGCGGCCTTTGAGCATGAGCAGCGCGTCGCACAGCGCGTCGTAGAGCGCCGTCCCGCCCTCGGCCTTGTATTCCGCCAGCGCCTGAATGGTGTTCTGCCGATTCGTCGTGATCGCATGCACCAGATTCGACCTGTCGGCAAACGTGACCATGCCGAGGCTATCCTCTGGCCTCAGTGTCTCGACAAACGCCTTGGCGGCCGCCACGACGGTCTCGCTGCTTCTCCTCATGCTGCCGCTTGAGTCGAGCGCCAGCACCATCGACACGGGCGAGGTGGCCTCCTGAAAGGTATCGAGCTTCTGCTCAACGCCGTCCTCAACAACGACCAAGTCGTCCCTGGAGACCTCAAGATACTTGTTCTCCACGTCAATCGCCGTGAACTCAAGGACCGGGCGGACGGGCGGCGGATTCGGGGCGAAGTAGCCCGGGCGTGCCTTCACGACGAGGCCCTCCGCGTAGGTCCCCAGCGAAATCGCGCGCCAGGTCCCATCGCGCCGTTGGTTGATGGGGGTATAGGTGACCAGGTATCGCAGTTGCGCATCGTCGGCGAGCACGCCGTACACGTTGGGCAGTTCGCTTGGGCGGGAAGGAAAGAAGGCCCGGCCGCCGGTGTCCGCGGCGATCGACTTCAACTCGTCGTGGCCCTTGATAGAGATGCCCGCGACGCCGCCGATGCCGACCGTGTACACCGTCACCCCTCCCCGCTTCAAGGCGGCTACGCAGGCAGAAAGAGACGACGTGCTGTGCTCGTCGTACCCATCGGTAATCAGCACGATTACCCTCCGCCCCTCGACACCGTTGAAGCGGCCGGCGATCTCGATCAGGGCGTCGCGCGTGGCAGTGCCCCCGCTGGCACTGATCGCGGTGATGGCCTCTGTGATCGTTCGGCGATCGTTGGTTGGGCCGGTGATCGCATGCAGCCGGCGGCTGAACGGGGCCACTAGGATCTGGTCCTTCGGGCGCAGGTAATCCGCAAGTCGGCCCGCGGCATCCCGGACGAATTCCATGTTGCGCGACATGCTCTGGCTGCTGTCCACGACCAGGGCAAAGGTAGTGGGGATCGTCTCCTGCCCAACCATGTCGGGCTTCTGCCGGACGCCGTCCTCTGCGAGGATGAACTCCGGCGCGGTGAGGCCCCGGACCATCCGGCCCTGCGGGTCGTACACGCCTGCTTCGACGAGTACGCTGGTGATCTCGGTGAGTTCGGTGATCACGTAAGGTTCAAGCGTGATCCTGTCGCGGCCGATGTCGCCCTGGTTGTCTTCGGCCTCGACCACAATTTCGCAACGCTTGAACGGATTCTCGTCAGTCCACTCAACGGCGTAAGGCGGGCCGGATGTCACGGTTCCCAGCAAGATGCCGTCCACGGAGAAGCGGACCGCCACCACCGATCTTCCGGATGGGGTCCGGACCTGCCCGACGATGCGGACGGTGCCCGGCTGTCCCATTCGGCCGAGCGGGGACGTGATCTTAACGGAGAGTGAAGCGTCTTGAGAACTAACGTTGGCTACGGCAAGCAATAGCAGGAGGGACGCAACGACAGCCGGCGCGACCCTGTGCACGCAACGAACGCGCTCCGCGCCAGGCGGGGGAAGGAGGAACCGGCATGTCGCTCCCATGTCACGAGAACAAGCCGGACACCCAGGCTGCCACACCAAGGACCGCGGTCCATAAATGCCGCTCGATCGTCGGGAAGAACTGGTTGGGGTCACCCGTGAATACCACCACGGCTCCCACCAGGACCAAGACCGGGACGATCAAGATCATCAGGTCTGATTGCTTTCCGGACGTTCTCATCGCTGCAGCATCTGCTCCTGCCAGCCTGCGTCAGGCAAGGCTTACCGCGGTTTCGCGGTCGTCCACAAAGTAGCTCTCGCAGGCGCGGCGGAGCAACTCTCTGTCCAGCCGCGCGGGAAGGCCAAGGTACTTCGCCAAGGACAGCGCCTGTTCGACCAAGTCGCGGGGATGGCAACCGCGCAGTGGCACCTGTCTCGGCCGGTAATAGTCGGCAAGGAGGCCCTCGACGACGGTTCGGTCGAAGTCGATGCCGCGATCGTCGCAGCATCTGTGAAAGATCTTCACGAAATCCTCAACAGTCGGGCTCTCCGCGAACACCTTATAGTGAATTCGCCGCAGAAACGCTTCGTCCACGAGCTCGGCTGGTTTGATGTTCGTGGCGAACACCATCAGCATCACGAACGGCAGCTCGAACTTGTGCCCGCTCTTCATCGTGAGGTAATCCACGCGACTCTCGAGGGGTACGATCCAGCGGTTGAGCAGCTGCCGGGGTTCGCACTGCTGCCGTCCAAAGTCGTCGATGACGAGCACACCGCCATTCGCGACGGTCTGGACCGGCGCCCGATAGATACCCGACACCGCGTCATACGTCAATTCAAGAGCGTCGAGTCTCAGCTCGCCGCCGACCATGACCAGGGGCCGGCGACATCTCACCCAGCGCATGTCGAGACCAATGCCGGCGTCCATCGAGTCGGCAGCCTCTTCGACCGGAAGCGGTTCGTGCTGTACCGGATCGAAAAGGCGGATGATGCCCCCCTCTACCTCGATCGCGTGCGGGATCGCGATATCCCCGTCGAGCAGGTTTCGTATGGCCTGGGAAATGACGGTCTTCCCGTTGCCAGGGGGCCCGTAGACGAACATCGAGTGGCCGGCGTTGATCGCCGGCCCGAGCTGATCGAGCACCCGGTCACTGATGACGAGGTGCGAAAACGCATCTCTGACCCGCTCGCGGGTTGCGTGCCCCGGCGCCACCTGGGCGTACTCACGCATGTAGCGCTGATAGTGTGCAAGCGGTACTGGGGCAAATCCCACGTAGTGACTGCTCTCGAGATAGAGCGCTGCGGACTTTCGGCCGGCATCGGTGATGCGGTATCGGTAGGCCGCGGCCCCAAGCATCGCGCCGCCCGTGATCTCGCATTGGTGCTGAGCCTTCAGGAACTCAAGGGCCGGCTCGATGACCGGGAACCGTACCCCGAGGCGCTTCGCTAAGTCAGTACCGGTCAGATCGCCGGCGAAATACAGGGTTTTCAGCGTTAACTGCAGGACGAGATCGAGCGAGAGCCCCGATTCCTCCAGAGAGCCTGGCGCCGGCGGATGCGGAAGGATCGGTCGGAATTGCTCAGTGCCGTGCATCGGGGTTCCCCGCTTTTGCAAGGGCAAGCATCGCTTCGGCCCAGGCAAGGTTTTGGCGTGCCACCACAAGACCCGGCGTGATCGCGAGCGCCTGCCCGCAAACCGTAACGGCCCGTGCCGGATTGCCATCGAGAAGATCGAGCGAGCAGAGGTTGTTGAGGGCGTACGCGGCGCCCGGATCAAGCGTGAGCGCCATTCGATATCGGTCGCGGGCAGCTCGGAACAAGCCGAGGGCCTGAAGAATGGTCCCGAGCGTGTTCTGTGCTTCGGGCGACGCAGGAGCGTAGTACGCCGCCCGATGCCCATCTGCCAGGCCGAATTGCGGCAAACCCGCGTCGCGCCAGACGCGGGCCAGACGATCGTAAGCGGCCGCACTCCCACGGTCTACTTGCAGCGCCCGGTTAAGATGATCCACGGCCTTGTCAGCTATTCCCAGGCGGCAATAGGCGTCTGCCACGTCGAGGTACCGCTGGACAGTCTGAGAGGCCTCGAGCTGGACCAACGCCAGCTTGAGTTCTGGATCCCACTTTTCGGCCGTTTCCAACGTTGTTCTGGCTGTGACCGGCCGCGACACGACGACGGTCTCCGGCACGCCGGCCAGGCCGCCATGGAGTGGCACACTCGACCCGGTCGCCTGAGCTGGGCGTGCCTCGTCAGCCACCGCCTGGGTCGCAATCGGCACACCCCGGGCGACGCATCCCGGCGTGAGTAGTAGCGCTACCAGTGCAGCCAGACTTCCAGTTCGATGTCCACCCATGTCTTATAACCAGCGTACGAAAAGACACGTTCCGAGGTGTTAGTCTTCCTTGCGGAGGCGCGCACGCCGTCTCATGAGATAGAGCACACCGACGATAGCCGCCACCGCGATAAGGATGATCTGTGTTGTCGTCACGATAAACCCCCCAGAGCCGGCCTTTCGGCCGTCGTTCGATTAACAGCCAGCGGCGCCGCTGACTAGACACCCTCGAGTCGCTTCAACGATTGCCAACCTGCTGGATCAGCACGCGAAAGATCTTAATCGCACCAGGGCCCAGCAGCACCACGTAGAGCGCGGGAAACAAACAGAACACGAGGGGAAATACCAGTTTGACTCCCAGTTTCCCGGCCCGTTCCTCGGCGTTCTGCCTCCGTTTTGTCCTCGCCGCGTCCGCGAACGTTCGCAGCGACTGGGCGATGCTTGTGCCGAACCGATCGGTCTGCACCATCATCGCCACCAGCGCACGCACGTCGTCCACTTTCGTCCGCTCGGCGAAGTTCTTGAACGCCTCGATGCGTGGCTTACCGGCCCGGATTTCTGTATTCACATAGCGCAATTCTTCGGCAAGTGCGGGATAGGACAGATGCAGTTCCTCGCTGGCCTTCACGACAGACTGATCGAGCGACGAGCCCGCTTCGACGCAGACAATCAGCAAATCGAGCGCATCCGGCAGCCCATTCTGAATCTGCTTCTTGCGCAGTGTGCTGAGGCGCTGGACCACCAGGCCGGGCAGCATGTACGCGACGATCGCGGCCAGAACAGCAAAGAATAGGCCGGTTCTAGTCATGCCGATGGCCGCCACCATCAGGACTCCAGCCAACAGTGGCCCCAGAAGTTCCGCGATCGAATAGATCACCACCGGCGCAACGCCGTGATGCCCGGCTCGGGCCAGCCGTTTGCGGATCCGAGTCATCTCCCCGGGCGACCGAGGGATGAATCGCGCGAATTGTTGCACCGCGGCGTCGGTGCCGTCTGCGAGGGGTGCCTCCCGCGCCACGATCACTGTGTTGCCCATCGCAGGCAGTCCATCCAAACGCCGGCGTGCGGGCGCCATGCGCTTGAGCACAGCGAACCCCAAGGCAGCGGCTGCCAGCGCGACGGCGGCAAAGACGAGAACGGCGGCGAGGACCAGGTCACTTGGCATGTGACAGGCTCAGTATTCGATATCCACGATTTTTCGGATGGCCAGGGCACCGACGACTTGGAGAACGATGGCGCCGATGACCATGCGGACACCTATCGGATCGGTCACCAGAGATTTCATGTGGGCGGGCGCGATGATGAACATGACCAAGGCCACGACCGGAGGCATGCCGGCGAGCACGCCCCCCGTGATGCGCGCGTGGGCCGTGACGACTCGTACCTGCCGCTTGACCTTGAAACGATCGCGAATGACGGAACTGATGTTCTCCAGCACCTCGGCGAGGTTGCCACCTGCATCGCGCTGCGTCAACACCGCGGTGACGAAGAAGCGCACATCCAGCAGCGGGATTCGTTCTGCCAGACTCGTCAGCGCATCTTCCAAAGGCATGCCGAAGTTCTGAAGGTCGTACACGAGCCTGAACTCAGGCCCGACGGGCTCGGCGAGTTCGTCCGCAACCATCGAAAGACCCGTCGCGAAACCATGTCCTGCACGCAAGGCTCTGATAATCAGGCCAATAGCTTCGGGAAAGAGTTCCTCGAATCGCTGCATCCTCTGGCCCGCCTTCCATCGCACGAAGAGATACGGACTGAACGCGGCGAACCCGGCCAGAAGCGCAGACGCGAGGACCGTCCCGGTCGCGCGGCTCAGAAGCAGGTAGACCAAGGCTCCGCAACAAGCGCACGCCAGAACAAGAGTCCCGACGGTGTACTTGAGCCCAGAGCGATCAAGCGTGGCCTGCAATCGACCGGAGAACGCCCTGGAACTTCTGAGCACGGCGTTGAGGGCCGGGACGTCGCTGAACTGCCGCCCCTTTACAAAGAGCAACCGCTGTTTGTGAGCCGGTCGTGCCGCCGACTTCAATCGCTTCTGGATCGCGCTTTGACTCGCCGTCTCGGGCCGCACCGCAAGGACCCAGTAGATCGACAGCATGACGGCCAGGACAGCGACGAACGTAATGATAGGTAACGTGGTCATATCTTCACGCCACGATCTGCACGTGCTCGAACATGGTCATGGGGAAGTTGATGCCTGACGACTTGAGGCGATCCGCGCACCTGGGCCGGATGCCAGTGGCACGGAACCGTCCGACGACTCGCCCCTCCGGAGACAATCCTGTTCTCTCGAAGAGGAAGATGTCCTGCATCGTGATTACGTCCCCTTCCATTCCGGTGAGTTCGGAAATCGCGGTCACTTTGCGGGTGCCATCGGAGAGCCGCGTCATCTGCACGACGATGTCGACGGCGGAGGCCACGTGTTGCCGGATCGCCTTGTCTGGGATGTTCAGGTTCGCCATCGCCACCATGGTGTCGAGGCGGTACAGCGCATCTCTCGGGCTGTTGGCATGGATCGTCGTCAGGCTTCCGTCGTGGCCGGTGTTCATGGCCTGAAGCATGTCGAGCGCTTCCTCTCCGCGCACCTCGCCGATGATGATGCGGTCCGGACGCATCCGGAGGGCGTTGATCACCAACTGCCGCTGCTTCACCATCCCCTTGCCCTCAATATTCGGCGGGCGCGTTTCGAGGCGAACCACGTGGCGCTGGCGTAGAACGAGCTCCGCCGCGTCCTCGACGGTGACGATGCGCTCCTTGTCGGACACAAAGCCGGAGAGCACATTCAGGAACGTTGTTTTCCCGGCGCCGGTACCGCCGGAGACAATAATGTTCAGGCGGCACGTGACCGCCGCCTTGAGAAACTCGAGCATCGGATCCGTCAGCGTGACCCGTTCCACCATGTCCTGCGCACCGAGTCTATCGGTGCGAAACCGCCTGATCGATAGAACAGGACCGTCAAGCGCAAGCGGCGGAATGATCACGTTGACGCGGGAACCGTCCGCCAGCCGCGCATCGACCATCGGGCTCGACTCGTCTACGCGGCGGCCGACGGCGCTGACGATGCGCTCGATGATCTGGAGGAGATGGCGGTCGTCCTTGAAGACGATCGGCGTTTCCTCGAGACGCCCCTCGCGCTCGACGTAGACCTGGTTGTATCGATTGACCAGGATGTCCGAGATCGTGGAATCCGCGAGGAGCGCTTCGAGCGGGCCGAGACCGAACAACTCGTTCAGGACATCAACAATCAGCGTCTCGCGTTCGAATCGGCTGAGCGGGACGTTCTTCGTCTCGACGTCGAGCATGCCCAGAATCAGCCGTCTGACCTCGGGCTCCGCCTCCTCCCGGCGAGTAGTGGACAGGCGCTCGAGATTCAGCCTGCTCAGGAGGTCCTGGTGAACGCGAGCCTTGATTTCCTGGTATTGCGGGTGCTGCGTCGAACCAGCCAGACCGGCCGGGCTCGCGGGTGTGGGCGAGTTCGTCATAGGTTCCACATCGGTTTCCCGTCCCGAATCTACTACGTCACCGTCCGATTAACCTTCGCAGGAAACCACCGCTCGGAGCGGTCTTTTCCGGTCTCTCGATATCCGCGATGGACTCCGCCAACCGGCGGAAGGCATCCGACAACTTGCTCTGGTTCTCCATGACCAGAGGACGTCCTTTATTGAGCGCGAGCCGTGCGAGTCGGTAGTCGCTCGGCAGCGTGGCGCTCAACCGTCCGCCGAGAGCCCTCTCGACGTCGTCCTGGCCAATCTCCGAGTGGGGATCAAACCGGCTGACGATGATGTCCACCCGTTCCTTGCCGTATCGCAGTCGCAGCGCCTCCGCGATTCTCGCGGCGTTCCGGACCGTCGGTATTTCCTGGTTGGCGACGATCACCACCTTCGCCGCCGCATCGAGGGCGTCAATGGCCGCGGTATCCGACCGCGGGACGTCGAGTACCGTGTATCGGTACATCCGCGCGGCAAACTCCACAAGCTGGCGAATCCCCAGAATGGCCCCGGGGGCAGCCAGGGCGCGGTCAGAGGACGCGAGCACATCTGG
Organism: Acidobacteriota bacterium; assembly: GCA_026393755.1. Classification (NCBI taxonomy): domain Bacteria; kingdom Pseudomonadati; phylum Acidobacteriota; species Acidobacteriota bacterium. Next base: position 105,310 of record JAPKZO010000019.1, on the reverse strand, counting down.
GCCCGCCTTACTACGCGTGACCAGGCTCTTGAAGAACGCCTGATCGAGCCGTTGCATGTTCTCGAGGGCGTCGACGACGGAGAAGCGAGGCTCGGCTCCGAGGAAGACCGCCGCGTCGCCGTAAACGAGGTGGAGATCGATGACCAGGACCTGCGCGGGGCTGGCAGCGGCCAGTGCCGTCGCGACATTGACCACCGTGGTCGTCGTGCCCACGCCACCCTTGGCGCCCACGAAGGCGAACACGAGACCGGTGGAAACCGACTGGTGCGCCGTAACGAGTCTCGTAATCGCGGCTTCCAGATCAGGCTGGCGGAGTGGTTCGGGGACGCACTCGGTCACTCCCGCCCGCATGGCTTCGAGCATCAGTCCCGACTCGAGCGACGAGGCCACGATCAAAAGGCCCGTTCCGGGGTGGGCCCGTTTCAGCAGCGACACCGCTGGCGGCAGCGGCCGACCGCCTCGGAGATCGAGAATGACTACATCTGGCTGATGCGCCGATGGATGCGCAAGCGACGTCAGATCCCCGCCGGAAATGCTGGTCGTTCGCATGCCGCAGGCGCTGAGCATCTGCTCAATCGCGCGATCCCTGGCGTCGACCACAATGACTTCAGAAACCACATCTACCTCGTCAACGAACCAGTGCGACCGTCCTCAAGAACGAAGACGGTTGTGGGTCTGGGCTGCCCTCCTTGAATACTCCGGGATAGGCCATGAAGTATCCAGTAACATCGCCACTGCTAGAAATATTGTTGATGAAGAAGCCCAGAAGTTTGACGATCGTAAAAGTGAACCTGCCTTGTTGGTCTGTACGGTCCGCCCGCGAGAACGCGTCTATGTCAAAGACCGGGATGGCGACTATTCGCCTCGTAAAACAGCCGGGGCTGCCGTCGCACACAGGAGCCCCTTTATGGTCATCCCCGGCCGTCTCATCCCAGTGAGACGGGTCGGGAGCCACGAGCTCTTCTATGCCCATCTTCGTGGGACCAGTCATGCCGCCTGGCTCGTTCTGGATGGGGTCCCCGGGGGCGATGGGAACACCGTTGCAAGTCGCAATATTCTCTCGGAACCTATCCCCTCCGGTAAGCGGGCCACCGCCTGTTCTCGGAAGATCGACGGGAAAGTACCAACCGGGGCTGTACGTCTGATGGGGATTCCCAAACTTCAAGACTACTTTCAGGCCGTAGCTTTCTGGGAGCGTAAACCCGGAACCGGGGTTGTCACCAACCGGAGGTACGTATTCGTCGAGCGTGCTCTGGTCGGCCGAAAGCAATTGGCCCATGTTGGGCCCCTTTTCCACGTACCGATCGAACGTCTGCGTCGTGTCCCAATCAATCTCTCTCACCGCCCCGTTTGCTGCGCGGCGCTCAGTCCACTTATCGGGAATCGCGAACGGCTTGACGCAGTCGCTCGCGTTTGTCATGAGGACTTGAGCCACGGCCATTGCCTGGACGCCCTGGCTCGAAATACCCAGCAGCGGGGCGAAGAACACGGGCAACGGATCTTTCGACGCGTTCCGATAAACGTTTACCCGAACGCACGTGTCGGGAGGGCCGGGCGCGCCTGGAGGACATGCGTAAGGGATGATCACATCGACGGCGGGATTGATGTCTGGCGCCTGACCCCAGACAAGGTTCGCTCGCCCTGCGGCAACGGCGGCTGCCTGCGCGCGTGGAATGTCCTCGGCGTCATAGTAGGCAAGGGATACGGCCGCGGCGAGCGCGCCAGCATCTGCTGCGTTCTGTGCCTGGCTTCGGGCCGCCCACATCACGCCGTAGTCGAGGACCAGGACGCTGAAGGCGGTCAATCCCAACATGGCAACTGCCACCTGGATCAGGACCGCTCCGCGCTGCCCGCTTCGTACCGATGCGAGTGATGCGACAGTACACCTCATACCAAGCTCCAGATCAGGCCCCCGGTCCCTTCTTCTTCGGTATCACTTTCGTGGCGGCCTGGACCGGCGGCGCATCGGCAACCCCTGGCTTGCCCGAGTCAACAGGATCCTTGATGAACACCTTCGGCGAGGTTGGAACCGCTGGGACTTCGTCGGGATCAAGCGGCCGGACGAGGCGCGGAGTGATCAACACCATCAACTCCGTCTGTTCTTTCCGATCGGCCCTACTCTTGAACAACGCGCCAATGATGGGGATGCTGCCCAGGATCGGAACCGCCGACCCGTCTTCCTGCGCGGTATTGTGCAGCAGGCCAGCTATCGCAAACGACTGTCCGTCGCGCAGCTCGACGTCGGTCTGCGCGCGCCGCGTGATGAGCGCGGGAATGCGGTAGCCCTGCAGCGTGATGCCGTTGTTGAAGTCAAGGCTGCTGACCTCAGGCGTGACTTTGAGACGGATAATATCGCCAGCGATCGTCGGCGTGAACGTCAACCGCACGCCAAATTCTTTCCACTGAATGGTGACCGAATTGGTGAGACCCTGCACGACCGGAACGGGGAATTCCCCGCCGGCCAAGAAACTCGCCTCCTGCCCGTTGTAGGCGATCAGGTTCGGCTCGGCAAGGCTCTGAAAGAAGCCCTTCCCCTGAAGCGCCCGGATCACGGCTCCAACGTTGTACTTCCGGTTGAGGACGAACAGGTTCAGGAAGTCGCTGAAGGTCGTCGTCTCCTGGTCGAAGCCCGGTGCGCTGAACTGCTGCGTCGTCGTCCGCGCGACGTAGTCGTTCTGACCGTTCGGCCCCATGAAGAGGTTCACGCCGAGTTCTTCGGTCGCCCTCCGGTTCACTTCGGCAAAGCGCACCTGCAACATCACCTGCTGGCTGCCGGGAGGGCCCGGCAACTGCAGCATGTTGATCACTTTCGTCTTCGCCGCGCTGGCCTGGGCGATCTCACCGGCCTTGAGCATCACGGTTGTGCTCGAGACGTGGCCCGAGAGGATCAACGCTTCGTCATTCACCGTCGCGTTGATGTCTTCGCCGGGAAAGAGCGCCTGCAGCTTCTGCTGGAGCGTACTCACACCCTGCTCAACCACCACGTCGAACTGGACGCGCCGTGCCGCACCCCAGATGATGAGACTCACTGTTCCTGCGGCCTTGCCGTCGATCAGGATCTCGCGGGGCTGGACGACCACCGCGTCCGCCACGGCCGGGTTGGTCACGGCGATACGCGTGATGTCAAAAGCCGTTGAGAGCACCGTCGAGCGTCCGGCGGTCAGGAGGATGCGCTCGAAGCCGGCGGCGGGAGCGACCGGCGCTGGCGCGGAAGGTGCCGTCGGTACCTGTGTTGGCGACACGGTCGGCGTTTGCGCCTGGACAACGCCGGTGACCAGAAGCAGGGTCGTGAGAAGAATGCGGACGGTCACTTCTTCACCTCTTCCGTCGTGCGTTTGGCTCCGCGAATGGTCTCCACGGTGTAGGGCCGCGGCGGAGGTGGAGGCGGTGCGGGCGGTAGCGCAGCGACCACTCTCTTGATGCCCCTGACCTTCTGCTCGATGGGCGGCCCCGCTGGAGCACCGGTCAGGTTCACCAGGCGAATGCCGGCTGTTTCCGTCGGTTGGGTATCCAGAGGATTGCGCAGCGCCAGCATCACTTTGCCCTCCGTCGCCGCCAGAGAGACCCGTTCAGCGTCGGGCGGCGTGACGGCGAGAGTCACCACCGTCGTCGGGATGGGCTTGCCATCCTTCTTAGGCGCATCCTGGTCGTACCTGGTCCCGGCGGCGAGCACGAGGAGGTTGCTGACCACCGTGCGCGTCACGATGTCCCTGTTAACGTCTACTGTCGCTATAACATCTACGCGCGTGCCCGGCACCACGAACCCGGCGACCCCGATTACCTCGTTGACCCTGACGGACATGGCCCGCATGCCTGGAGGAATCGTCGGCGGGAGTCCTGACCCAGACCCACGCGACGCTAACTTGCTCTCGGTAATTGGCTCGTTCTCGGCGAGCGTCACAACTGCCGCCCGGCCCACCACCGCGTCGATGGACGTGAACGCCCCCGGCACGGGACTGCTTGATGGCCATCCCACGAGCTTCAACTGCTCCTTGGTCAGCAGCGTGCCAACCGGAATCCCGGTGGACGCTACCACGGCCTGCACGTGGGCCACTTCTACTTCGCGCACGGGAATGCGCTGGACCGCCCGGTAGACCGCGAAGCTGGCCAGTCCGGCCATGCCGAGCGCGACCACGACAACGATAAAGGTGCGCAGCGTGCGATTCATATTCAAGATCTCCGCTGTCAGCTGCCGACGATTTCCCTACGCATCGTGGATCTGGCGCTAATCGTGATGCTTGGCGCCCAGGCGCTGTGTGTCGCGAGGTTCACGATCGGCCCGAGGATGATGTACGAGTAGTTGAAGCTGACCGTGACCTGCGTTGCGGTGAAGGCCGATCCAGTGACCGGCGTGATCGTCACCGTCTGAACATCCGGCACGCCGACGGCCGCCGACACCTCAGCCGCCGTCATCGACAGTCCCGCCGCCACGTAGTCCGACACGCGTTGCTGGACATCGCCTGCGTCGTAACCAGGAAGCACGCCGATGCGCGCCCCCTCGCGGGCCGCATTGGTGATGACCTCGTACCTTTGGAACAGAAACCCGAAGTCCACAATGCCCGCGAAGATCAGGAGCAACAACGGCAGCACGAGTGCGAACTCGATCAGCGCGTTACCGCGTTGGCTGCGGAGCCGAGCAGGCGACACGACGAGTTTCATCGTAGCCATAGCGTTGCCACCATGCCGATCGTAATCGGTACTGCGTACGCCAACCGTGGGCCCGAGGCATGCTCAAGCGTCAATGCCGGCAGCGGGCGCGGGCCAGACATTCGCCAGAACCACAACAGATAGCCAAGATTCCAGAACGCCTGTCGTACGTACCCATGACTCGCCGCAAGCAAGAGCGCCAGCACGCCGCCGGCGATGCCTCCGTAGAGCGCGACCCAAACGACTTTCGCCGGGCCAAGCCACGCACCGAATGCCGCGACGAGCTTGACGTCGCCGGCACCCATGCCGCCGAGCAGGAAGAACGGCAGGAACACCGCGAACCCGACGATCCAACCTACCACGCTTAGCCCGAAACTGTGCAAACCGGCAGTCGCCAAGAAGAAAGCAAAAGCGACGGCCGAGGCGCCGAACGTCAACGCATTCGGGATACGACGCGTGCGAACGTCGCAGACGCACGCGACGACTCCGAGGGCCACCGCCGCAAGGCCCGGCGCGTCGAGGGACAAGACACTCATGTCCCGCTGCTCACTGGATCGTTCGGTATCCAGAGACCCTGGACACCCGAGTCGTAACCTAGATACGACGTGCCCAAGCCCGTGACAATAGCGTTCCACGCCGCAACACCCGCGACCGCGACAAACAAGGCGAGGAGGCCGTACTCGACGAGATCCTGGCCGTCTTCCTCGCGGAGAAGCCGACCGAGCCGTCGGAGCAGCAGTTTCATCGCGGCCTCACGAGAAATACAAAACAAGATCGGTTACGATTCGAGTCCACAAGTCCGACACGCCTCTTCCGAGTATCTGCACGGCACCACTTACAACGACGGCTATGAGACTGGCGAGCAACCCGTACTCGATCAGGTCTTGCCCACGCTCGTCTCTCAAAATCCTCCGGACCCGTCTCACGGCAGTCATTTGGCGCATAAGGCCCAACCCACTTGGTCTTTCCACTCGCGCGTTCACCCTGCCGAGACATCATCATTGCGGAGAGGGTGTGGTGAGAGCGCGAGTACACTCCGCGCCCCCACCGAGTTGCCTTCAGAATAAACTTCTAAGTCGATGCAGGTGTCTAGCCCTTCAGCTTCGTGTTGATCGACTCGTAGACCCCCTGGACAGTAATCCCCAGCGGCTCCAGAGCGACCACTACGATGACCGCGATGAACACGATGAGCAACGCGTACTCGATCAGGTCCTGGCCGTCCTCTTCACGGATGAAACGCTGAATCAGGTTCTTCATACTGCCTCTTTCGGTTCTTCTGTCTACCAAGATTACGGTTTGCCGGGGCGCTTACCCCGATGTTTACGCCGCGGGTCCGGTCAGAACCCGTCGTCCGATTTCGCCGGCGGACTCCGGCTTACGGACCTGCCACCGACCTCGTTGCCCGAAGGCGGTGGACCCTCGACGCGATCGCGGGCGTGGCCAGCACCCCGTTCGGCGCCAATGATCTTCGTGACGGCCGTGCGCACTGTTCGTCGGCCCAGCCGTCGTGTTCTCAATAGCTCCGCGCCTACCTGGTAGACCGCCCCAGCACCCATACGTTGCTGGCACCTGGCGACGCGAAAATCATCAATCCGCATGAGCCCGGCCAGCTCGACGGCCAGGACCCCGCTCGTTCCAGACACGAGCCTGGACCCGCACTCGAAGCGGCAACCGCCCCGGCTGACCTCAACGAGGCGCATAGGAAGGGACCGCACAAGCGTCGCCACAGCGAAATCGTCCGCGCGGTGGTGACTGCTCTGCCCAAGACTCACGGTTTGTCCTCAATCGACAACTTGATCCGATGACGAATCTCTCCGTCGCCCACCACCGCCGGCCGGCACTCCGCCACCTTCCCGTTCATGCTGCGGCGCTTATCGTCCGGAATTTCAAGAGTGACGCGCTCGCCCACCGGACAGGGCTCGGGGGACAGAACAACCATGTGCTGGTCATTCCACTCCTCTATGGCTACTTCCTCGCGCACAAGCAGACTGCCATCAATCGGTTGCGCGAGAGGGAATCTCACGTGTTTTCTGCGCCCTAACTCTGCCATGTCTTAGTCCCGTCCAATCTGGATCCATGCAACAGCAACTTGAGTGCCGTTCTGGGCAACCCCAAAACTGCAAAATTGCACCCACTTTTGACAGTTACACCGTTTGGCGCCCACAAGTTCTGGTTCGCGCCAGACAAAAACGCCAAGGGCGGTAGATATAGATCTCGACTATTTGGAGCCCCAAGAGGGGGTCATCTGGTCAGCCGCATCCGGTACCGGTACCTCACCGGCTGGCCTGCTCGAGTCGCGGGCTTGAACGCCCACGTCTTGACGACGCTCAACATCATCGCCGCCCGCGGCCCGGCCGCCCCAGAGGACAAAAGTTTGACCGTCTCGACCTGGCCGGTGGCCGAAACCAAGACTTCCACTTCGGGCAGGTCTTCGGAACGGACGCCCGGCGGGGGGCCTTTGGGGAGGACGGGACGAAGGAGTTCGGGCGGAACCACCAGGGGGTCCGCCGCGGAATAGACGGTCGTCGGCGCCGCGGCGACCGCTCCCGCAGTGGGTGACTGGGACGAGACCGGTGCCGGCGTCGCCGCACCCGGCTGGGGCGGTACCAACGCGGCGGCTGCGGGTGGTTCCCCAGGCTGTGGCGGGCCGAGAGGAGGTACGGCCGGCGGGGCCTGGGGCTCCTGCGGTCGAGGCGAGGGCGGAATAACTCTTCTCGGCTCGGCCGGCTCTGCGGCGGCGGGAGCGTCAGCTTCGACAACAGACGGAGCTGACGTCGGCTCCGCGGACGCCAGCCCGAGCTTCCGCCACGCCACATCTCGATAGCCGCGTGCCGCGTCGGCCGCTCGGTGGGCCACGCCTGAGGCCACCTGAGTGACCCGATCGACGTCCTCTCTCAGCCACCGCCCTTCCGGCCTCCGCCACTCCCAGATCACGGTGGCCGCGACGAGCGTCAGGACCAGGACAAAGATGCCGTTCCAGACCGACTTCCGCTTCCACCACGGGCGATACCCTGGAGGGCGCGACAAAGGCGGTTCGAGTACGTCCGGCGGCTTCACCTCTTCCAGAGGCGCTGCTGGACCCGACAGGTGCCGGTAGCGCTTGTACACCCCGCGGACGATGACGGGTCGATCCGGCCGCTCGTAGAACTCGAGCTCGGTGTGCAACTCCTGGAGAGACTTGAACCGAGGTGTGGGCGACAATCCTCCCAACGCGAACAGTCGCAACTCCGTCGGCAGCCGGACCTCTGGGGTCAGCGACAGAAGCACCAGACAGGCGCGGCGCACGAGCGAATGTCCCTCGGGCCCCCTGGCAAGCAGGGCAACGCCGCCGACGTCCGTCAGCGCGATGTCAGCCAGTTCGGGCACACACGGGTCGTCGGCGGGCAGACGCGCAAGAACTGCCGCGCACATCTCCTGCACGATCGCGACGCTCTCGAACCAGCCGAGCGGCGTCCGGTGGCCGATGATATCCGCCAGCGTCACCGGCTTCGGCCGACCCGCCTCTTGCGTCTTCGACCCACCCACCTCGCTCGTCTTCGGGCCGCCAGCCTCATGCGAGGGCGTACCCGTCAGCGGAGGGATCACGTCCGAAGCCCGTCGCCTCTCCGGAATCTCACGCAACCCGACCACCTCACCCGGCACGATCTCTGTGCGATCGATGAACCCGGCAGCCGCTTCAATCACCGCGAACGCGCGCCACGCGCCCGCCATCCGCCACGGCTTCACCGATCGGCACGTCTTGACGACTGTGCCGTCCTTCGACACGAACACAAGGTCGAGGGAGAAACGCATGAAGAACGTGTGCACGCTGCTGCACGGCGCGATGATGAGCGCATAGTCGTCGGGCACGGAGTCGCGGCCGAGCAATCCCCGGCGCCGCGTCTTCGACTCGAAGGCGGGTTCGACGTGTGTGGCGAGCACGGTGCCGCGCTCGGTGTTGATGAGTTCGTATCGGCCTGCGCCTTTACCAACCAGTGGACCGAGAAACATCGGCTTGCTCATAGAGCTGTCTACGGCGTGGGATTCGCCCTGCCGCCTCGGGGGGCCCGCGTTTCCGACGGCACCTTCTCTTCTTTCGTCACCGCCCCGTCGCGCGCGGCGGCGGGGCGGAACTCACGGAAATCCACGACGCAGCCGTGGGTGCCCAGAAAATTCAGGAAACGCTTGTAGTCGGTGTCTGGCATGCCGAAGAGCCGGACGAGGGCCTGGTAGTTGCCGCGCGTGGCGGCCAGACCCCGGCGCACGAGGTCGCGCACGTCGTTCCGGGTGATGTCACGATCCAGGAAGAGCGGATGCACGTGTTCCCAGAACGAGAACGAGCCTTCCGTGAGCGCCTTGAAGATGTCGTCCGCCCGCTGCCGGCGGCGCTCACGCGCAGGAAGAATCGAATCCGTGCGTCCCTGGAGAAGGCGGGTCGGCAGATGCTCGACGCCCACGACGTCCTCGACGGAAGTCCAGATCAGCCGCTCGACCACGTTCTGCAGCTCGCGCACGTTGCCCGGCCAGCGGTACGTTTCGAGGGCGCGGAACGCCTCCTCGGTCAGCGTGATTCGCCGCTCGGCCCGGGAGAGGCAATGCTCGATGAGCGCCCGCACGTCCTCGGTGCGCTCCCGCAATGGCGGCACGCGAATGTGCACCACGTCGAGGCGGTACATCAGGTCTTCGCGGAAATTCCCCGCCGCCACGGCCGCTGCCAGGTCCTTGTTGGTGGCGGCAATCACGCGTCCGTTGACCTGCGTCCTCACGACGTCGGAGCCGACTGGCTGGATTTCGCCGTTCTCGAGGAAGCGCAGGAACAGGGCCTGCATCCGCAGGCTCATCTCCGCGACTTCGTCGAGGAAGATCGTGCCGTTGTGCGCCAGCTGCAGGATGCCGATCTTGTCGCGAAAGGCATCCGTGAAGGCGCCTTTTACGTGACCGAACAACTGCGATTCGAGCAGCGTCTCGGTGACGCCGGCGCAATTGACCGCCACAAATGGCTGATCGGCGCGGTGCGAGTGCGAGTGGATGAGCTGAGCGACCAGGTCCTTGCCGACGCCGCTCTCGCCAGTGATCAGAACCCGGGCATCGCCCTCGGCCACGCGCTCGGCAAGGGCGCAAATCGCCTGGAGGGCGGGACTGTGTCCAATTATGACAGGCTTACCGATATGGCCGGCGAGCTCGGACGGCAAGTGGGGAGTCCGCGATGGGCCCATCGTGCACGAAGCATACCACCCCGGCGCCCTCATCCAAAATCGTACATTGTCAGGAAACAGTCAAGATTCATGGAGAACTAGTAATCTATGTTAGTCTTTCTCGCCTATGGCGTACGAAGAACCCAAGGCCGTCATCATCTCCGCGGAGCAGATCCAGCAGCGCGTCAAGGAACTGGCCGCCGACATTCGCCGCGATTTCGCCAACGAGCCCCAGCTCCACTTTGTGAGCGTCCTCAAGGGCGCGTTCATGTTCCTGGGCGACCTTATCCGGGCAATGGATCGGCCGGTGACCATCGACTTTATGGCGGTGTCGAGCTACGGCAAGAGCACGACGTCTTCCGGCGAAGTCCGTGTCCTCAAGGACCTCGACACGGGTCTCGAGGGCCGCAACGTCGTCATCATCGAGGACATTGTCGACACCGGGCTGACGCTGGCCTACCTGCAGGAGATCCTGCACGCGCGCGGGCCCAAGTCGCTCAGGACCGCATGCCTGCTGAGCAAGCCGTCGCGGCGCGTTGTCGAGGTCAAGGTGGACTATATCGGGTTCACCATCGAGGACCGTTTCGTGGTCGGCTACGGCCTCGACTACGCCGAGCAGTATCGCCATCTCCCCTACCTGGGCGCGCTCGACTGAGACGCGGCGTCGACGGCGGCCTTCACCTTCTTCGCCAGCGCCACCGCGTCGGCGATGACCGCCGGCGCATTGAGCGTCAGCACGCGGCGGTTCCGCATCAGGATGCGGCCGTTGACGATTGTCGTGCGGACGTCTTCTCCCCGGGTCACATACACCAGATGTGAAATGGGATTGTAGAGCGGCGTCTGACGCGCCGACTGCATCGACACCATAATCACGTCAGCCAGCTTGCCCGGTTCGAGCGAGCCAATCCGATCCGCCATCCCGAGTGCGCGGGCCCCGCCGATGGTCGCCATCTCGAGCGCCGTCTGCGCCGACACCGCGGTGGGATCGTTCTCAGCGAGTTTGGCCAGGAACGCCGCCTGCCGCATCGCCTCGAACATGTCGAGGTCGTTGTTGCTGGCCGCGCCATCGGTGCCGAGGCCCACGTGGACGCCGGCCTTGAGCGCCTTCGAAACGGGAGCCGCGCCGCTCGCCAGCTTCATGTTGCTCTCGGGGTTGTGCGAAAGCCCGGCGCCGCGCCTGCTCAGAATCGCGAGGTCGTCGTCGCCGACGTGCACGAAATGCGCGGCAAGCGTCTTCGGCCCCCAGAATCCAATCGACTCCAGATACGCGACCGGCGACATCTTGTACTTGTCGTTCGACGTCTTGACTTCGTCCTGAGTCTCGGCGACGTGAGTGAGGAGCGGCACGTCGTACTTGCGCGCCAGGGCGATGGCCGCCGTCAACGTCGCCGTCTCGTTCGTATACATCGCGTGCGGAGCGACGGCAGGCGTGACGAGCGGGTCGCTCTTGAACTCCTTGATGAAGCGCTCTGCCCGAACCAGCGCGTCAGCCGGCGTCTTCGCGTCCGCGACGGGGAAACCGATAATCGTCTCTCCGAGCACGCCCCGGAGGCCCGCGGATCTGGCAACGCGGCCGACTTCCTCCTCGAAGTAGTACATGTCGGTGAAGAGCGTCGTCCCCGACTCGATCATCTCCAGCGCGGCCAGTCGCGTTCCGATGCGCACCATCTCCGGGGACACGGTCTTCGCTTCGGCTGGAAAAATGTACTTCTGGAGCCAGTCCATCAACGCCAGGTCATCGGCCAGGCCCCGGTACATCACCATCGCGGCGTGGGTATGCGTATTGATGAGGCCGGGCATCACCACATGGCCGCCGGCCCGAATCACCTGGTTGCCCCGATACGCCCGGGCGATGTTCTCAGGAGTATCGACGGCGACGATCCTGTGTCCGTCAATCGCGACCGCTCCTGGCCACAGCACCCTGTTGTGGGCGTCCATGGTCACGACGATCCCGCCCGTGATGACGATCGAGACCGGCTGGGGGGGCCGTTGGGCGGGCGCCTGGGCGACCAGGCTCGCCGGGCAGGTGAGCGAGATGCCGAGAGCCAGAACGAGAAGGAGTATCGATCGGCGGCCGGGGTGAGTGGTTGCTCGCATGGAACAGATCTTAGCGCAGAGCAGCCGCGCCGGGGTGGCAGTCCGCTGCAGCGTTCGTGTATAGTCTGGCCGTGCCAGTTCACATTGTTCAGCACCCGCTCGTCCAGGACATCCTGCTCTCGCTGCGTGACGAATCTACCGCGCCCGACGAGTTCCGGCGGATGGCGGTTCGCATCAGCGTGCTGCTTGCCAGCGAGGCGCTGCGGGCGCTGCCGACCAGACCCGCCTCTGTCAAGACGCCGCTCGCGGTGGCTCATGGCCAGCGCGTCGCCTCCGATGTGGTCGTCGTCCCGGTGCTGCGCGCGGGGCTCGGCATGCTCGATGCGGTGCTCGGGCTGGTGCCGGGCGCGCGGGTGGGACACATCGGGCTGCAGCGGGACGAGCTGACCGCCATTGCGTCGCGCTACTACTCGAAGCTGCCGGCGGGGCTGGCGGATTCGTACGTCCTGGTGATCGACCCGATGCTCGCCACCGGAGGGAGCGCCGTTGAGGCGATTGACCTCTTGAAGCAGGCTGGCGCGCGCAATATTCAGATGCTCTGCATCGTTGCGGCGCCCGAGGGCATTGCGCTGGTCGACCGCCATCATCCGGACGTGGACATCTACACGCCGGTGGTTGACGAGCGGCTGAACGAGAAGAAGTACATCGTGCCCGGGCTCGGGGATTTCGGCGATCGGCTGTACGGGACGCTCTGAGCGCGTCGCAGGTGTTGCCCGGACGGCGGCGAATCCACTAGACTGAACGGGTCAGTCATTTCTCAGGGTCGGGCGCTTGGCTCAGCGGTAGAGCACCGCCTTCACACGGCGGGGGTCAGTGGTTCGAATCCACTAGCGCCCACCAATCTTCTTCGGTCACGCTACCCGAGTGGCCGCACGTCCTCATGCAGGCGAGACAGTGCCACGGCGCGAATCCCGTGTGCCATGGGAAACGTCTCGGAACCGGCGTGGATCACGTCGAGCGACGACAGCTTTAGATCGATGAGCGCCTGTCGCATCGACGGCGTGACAGACGGTGCCGTGGTTCGTTTGAACTCGAAACCGCGTCTTACGCGACCACGCACGACAAGCAGGTCCAGTTCCGCGCCGGCATGAGTGCGCCAATAGAAGCACTCGTGCCAACCTGCCCTGAGACGATCGACGACATTGCCCAGACCGAAGCCCTCCCACGACGCTCCCACTTTGGGGTGCCGCTCCAGATCGTCATGCGTCTGGATGCCGAGCAGTGTGTGTAACACTCCGCTGTCCGAGATGTACACTTTCGGCGACTTCACCTGCCGCTTGGCCAGATTCTCATGCCACGGAGGCAGCACGCGAACGACAAACGTGGCGGCCAGCAGATCAAGATATCGGCGCACCGTCATGTCGGACACGCCAAATGCGCGGGCCAGTTCGGCTCCGTTCCAGGTCTGACCGTGGTAGTGCGCCAACATCGACCAGAATCGTCCGAGTGTCGCCGACGGGATCTGCACGCCAAGCTGGGGCAGATCCCGTTCGACGAACGTCCGGATGAAGTTTCGCCGCCACTCGTCACTCGCCGCATCCGACCGGGCGAGATACGAACGGGGAAAGCCGCCGCGGAGCCACAGCCGGCGCAGATGGCTGACACCGGTTTCGGCAAGCGAAAATCCTTCCAGATGATGAACACTGATGCGGCCGGCCAGCGACTCCGACGTCTGTCGCAGCAGCGCTGCCGACGCACTCCCGAGGACAAGAAACCTGGCCGGCATGGGTGAACGGTCCGCCAGGACGCGCAGGATGGGAAACAGGTCCGGACGATGTTGTACCTCGTCCAGAATCACGAGTCCGCGTTTCGTCTCGAGCGCCAGCATGGGGTCGGAGAGACGACTGACGTCGGCGGGATTCTCGAGGTCAAACGCCGTGACAGGGTGCTGCCTGGCATGGGCCACCATGGCGGCCAGGGTCGTCTTGCCGACCTGTCTGGCTCCCAGAATGGCGACGACTGGATACGTCCGCAGCAAGCGGATCACGTCATCCAGGTGGAACTGGCGCACTATCACCATACCTTGAATTATCAACAGGTCATGATGTGATTGCAAGGTACATTTGCCGGCGCGGCGGGCTCCAGAAGTCGTCGCAACAGGATCCGAACCGCTGACGACTCACCGCACGTCTCAGGACTGCCCTCAGCGTGTCGATCTGCCTGGCCAGCTCGAAAAGCCCGGATTCGAAGTACAACTACCAGTGATGCCCACACACCTCGGCGACTTCCTGCCTGATAACGGCGACGTGTCCAGCGACGCGCTGCTGGGCCGGTTCCTCGACTACACCGGCGACAAGGGCCTGACCCTCTATCCCGCGCAGGAAGAGGCGATCCTCGAACTGCTGGACGAGAAGAACGTCATCCTCAACACGCCGACCGGCTCGGGGAAGTCGCTGGTGGCGTCGGCGCTCCTCTTCGCCGGTCTTGCCCGCGGACACCGGTCCATCTACACCTGCCCGATCAAAGCGCTGGTCAACGAGAAATGGATGGGCTTCTGCCGCGAGTTCGGCGCGGACCAGGTCGGCCTCTGCACGGGAGACGCCACGGTCAATCGCGACGCGCCGATTCTCTGCTGCACGGCCGAAGTGCTCGCCAACATGGCGCTGCGCGAAGGACCTGACGCGAGGGTCGATGCGGTGGTGATGGACGAGTTCCACTGGTACGCCGATCGCGACCGGGGCGTCGCCTGGCAGACGCCGCTGCTCACGCTGCCCCAGGCGCGTTTTCTGCTCATGTCCGCGACGCTCGGCGACACGTCGTCGTTCGAGAAGGCCCTCACGACGCTGACGGGCCGGCCCACCGTCTCGGTCAAATCGGTCGATCGGCCCGTGCCGCTCGAATACGCCTACGCCGAAATCCCGCTCGCGCACACGCTCGAGAAGCTCGCCGCGGAAGGCAAGACACCGGCCTACGTCGTGCACTTCACACAGGCCGACGCCGCCAGCAGCGCGCAGGACTTCACCAGCCTCAAGATCTGCACGCGGGAGGAAAAGGCCGCCATCGCCGACGAGATTGAGGGATTCACGTTCAGCAGCCCGTACGGCGCCGACATCCGCAAGTGGCTGAAGCACGGCATCGGCCTGCACCACGCGGGCCTGCTGCCCAAGTACCGCGTGCTGGTTGAACAACTCGCCCAGCGCGGCCTGCTCAAGATCATCTGCGGCACCGACACGCTGGGCGTCGGCATCAACGTTCCCATCCGCACGGTCCTGTTCACGCGCCTCTGCAAGTTCGACGGACGAAAGACCGCGATTCTCAGCGCTCGCGATTTCCACCAGATCGCGGGCCGCGCCGGCCGCAAGGGGTTTGATACTCAGGGCTTCGTCGTGGTGCAGGCTCCCGAACATGTCATCGAGAACATCAAGCTCGGCGAAAAGGCGGCGCGCGACGGCAAGAAGATCACCAGGCGCAAGCCGCCCGAACACAACTTCGTCAACTGGGACCTGGGCACCTTCAAGCGGCTCATTGCCTCGTCTCCCGAGCAGCTCACCTCGCGATTCCACGTCTCGCACGGCATGCTGCTCAACGTCCTCAGCCGACGGGGCGATGGCTGCCGCGCGATGCGCCAGCTGATTCGTGATTCCCACGAGTCCGCCGACGCGAAGAAAGCGCATACCAGGCGGGCGTGGCAGCTCTTCCGCGCCCTCGTCGCCCGGCACATCGTCGAATTCGTCCCGTGCACAGACCAGGGATCCACGCTGCGCGTGAACGTCGATCTGCAGGACGATTTCTCGATGGACCAGACGCTGTCGCTGTACCTGGTCGAGACCATCCCGCTGCTCGATCCCGAATCCTTGGACTACGCCCTCGACCTGCTCACGCTGGTCGAGGCCATCCTGGAGAATCCGGAGATCGTGCTGCGCCGCCAGCTCGACAAGATCAAGGACCAGGCCGTCGCGCAGATGAAAGCCGACGGGGTCGAATACGAACAGCGGATGGCGGAACTCGAGAAGCTCGAATACCCGAAACCGCTGCGCGACTTCATCTACGTGAGCTTCAACGCCTTTGCCGACAGACACCCATGGGTGGGAGAGGAGAACATCCGGCCCAAGTCGATCGCGCGGGAGATGTTCGAGCAGTTCCGCTCGTTCGACGAATACGTGCTCGACTACGAACTCGAGCGCGTCGAGGGCCTGCTGCTCAGACACCTCAACAGCGTCTACAAAGTCCTCAACCAGACCGTGCCCGACGGCCTGAAGACGGACATGGTGCGCGAGAGTGAGCTGTACCTGCGCACGCTGGTCGGCCAGGTGGATTCGAGCCTCTCCGACGAATGGGAAAAACTGCGGGATCCCGCCTACCGGTCGTTCGACGCCGCAACGCCTCGGGCACGGGATCTCCACCTGCCCGGCGCCGACGCCGCCGAGCAGGACATCACGCGTGACGCCAGAACGTTCACCGCGGCCATCAGGACCCGCGTGTTCTCGTTTCTTCGCGCCTGGTCCATCAACAACCAGGGAGCCGCGCTTGCCGCGCTCGACTCACCGAGCGATGCCGAGGACATTCCCTGGACGCCCGAACGGCTCCGGGGCGAGCACGAAGCGTACCTCGTCGAGCACGAACGGCTCCGCCTTGATCCGGAAGCCCGGAATCTCCGGCACACGTACGTCTCGCCCTCAGATGATCTGCAGACGTGGCGGGTCGAACAGATGCTCGTCGACCCGCAGATGGTCAACGACTGGGTCGCGGACTTCGAGGTGGATCTGGCCGCCTCGCGCGAGGCGCAGCGGCCGGTCGTTCAACTCCGCCGGATCGGACGGCTGATCTAAGACAATCACTCCGGGAGTGATTTTCCCTTCTCCGGATACAACGTCACCCGGACGTAGTTGCTCGTGTCGAGATAGCGGCGCGCCGCCTCCTGGACTCCCGCCGCCGTCAGCCTGTCAATCTCTCCCGGCAACTCAAAGAACTCAGCGATGTCTACGGAGTTCTCGTACCGGTCCGACAGTTCCGACACCATTCGGTTGTTGACGGCCAGGTCGCTGTCGTGCCTCCGCCGAAGCGCCTCGCCGGCGTCGCGGACTTCCTTCTCCGTCGGTCCCCGGCTCTTCAACGTCTCAATCTCGGCAAGCAGCGTTTTGACGAGCGCCTCAGTCCGATCCGGATCGCATCCAAAATCGATATGGATGGTGTACCGCGCATCAGGGATCTTGGAGGCATCGGCCTCGACCTGAACGCCGTAGGTTCCGCTCAACGCCTCCCTCAGCCGCTCGCGCAGCCTCGTCTCGAGGACGACGGCCAGCGCATCGAGCGTCACCTGGTGTGGAGAATCGAACGGGAAGGGGCCCGTAAAGACGACGGCCGCCTGGCTCTTCGGCTCGATGCCCTTCCTGACGATCTTCTCCACGATGCCCTTGGGCGGCGTGATGCCGACGTTTCTCCAGGTCTCTTTCCGGTGCAGCGACGGCAGCGATCCAAGATACCGCTCGACCAGCGGCTTGATGGTCGGCAGATCGAAGCTGCCGGCAAACACGAACGTGAAGTCGCTGGCGTCCGCGAAGCGGTCCTTGTAGAACGCCAGAGATTTCTGCAGATCCATCTGGGCGACCATCTCGGGCGTCATGGGGCGCGCCCGGAAGTGATCCTGTGTGGTCGCGGCCTGCAGGGCCTGTCCGAATACCCATTCGGGACTCGCCTGCTGACTGGCCAGCATCGCCTTGGTCTGCGAGGTGATCACCCCGAAGACTCCAGCTCCTTCGGTGACCCGCCGCCGGCAATCCCCTCCCTGGTGTCGTCGATAAACGCCCTCACCGCCACGGCCTTGCCCGACAGGATGTTCCGGAGTTGAATCACGTCGAACGTGCCGACCCCGCCGGCCGCAATCACCTGGGGCGCCGTCATCGCGGCGATGTAGTCCTTGTCGCTCGCCAGCGAGGTGCCGCCCGGGCTCGTCGCGCGGAACACCACCTCGTCCTGCTTGAAGTCGGTCGGCTTCAGCATCACCTTGACGCCGTTGGAGAGCTCCCATTCCGTGACGCCAAACGCCTCTCTGGTCTTCGATCTGACGACTGAGCCAGGTTTCGGCAGCTCGTCGAACAGCGACTGGTTCGCGGCGACTTCGACGTAGGGCGTGACGTCAGTTTCCGCCCCGCTCTTGATGGCCGCGGCGAGCCTGGCCGCATCGGGCACCTTCAGCCCGTCCTTCTGCGGGGCGTTCACCAGCACAATCCGGCTCCCGCCGGTCCACTCCTTCGCCACCTGATTGACTTCCTGCAGTGTGATGTTCGGCAGGAAGCGCTGGACGAGACCGTACTCGTAGGTGATGCCTGGCAGCGGCTCCTGCTGCGTGAAGTTCCGGATGTACTCGGCCGCCAGCACTGCGGATTCCTCCTTGTCGCGCTCCGCGAACGCGCCCTCGTAAAGCCGCATCGTGTCGCGCTTTTCTCTCTCCAGCTCCGCCGGCGTAAATCCGAACCGCGCGGCCCGGGTCGACTCGGTCACCAGCGCGCGAAGGCCGCTTTCGATGCCGTCCTCCCTGACCAGCGCCATCAAGGTCGCGGCTTCCTTCGTGCGAACAAACAGACCGCGCCCCACCACCGCCTTCATGAACGGCGGATCGGCCCTCAGGGTCAACTCCGCCAGCCGCTCGGTCAGCATGTTGGTGTACAGCCGCTCCACCTGCTGCTGTCGATACGCGCCAACGGTGGTCTGATCCCGCAGCGGGAGCATGTTGTACACCCCCACGGTCGTCATCGCCGCTTCCGCGTCGGTGGCCACCGCGAAGAGGGTCTCGGGATGATCGGGAACCTCGAACGCGGTCCGAGGCCTCGGGTGTGGCGGCGCGGGAATGGCGCCGAACTGCGCCTTGATCATCGCTTCGATCGCCGACTTGCTGAAGTCGCCGACGGCGATGACGCCCATCAGATCCGGCCGATACCAGTCCGCGTAGAACCGCTTCAACGCCTCGGGCTTGAAGCCTTCGATGCTCTCCTTGGTGCCGATCGGCACGCGGTCGCTGTACCGCGATCCCCGCAACAGGATCGGAAACTGCTGGTCCCGCATCCTGGCGTCGGCACCCCGCCCCTGCCGCCACTCCTCGACGATGACGCCGCGCTCCTTGTCGATCGCCTCCCGGTCGAACGAGAGGCCGTGCGCCACATCGGCGAGGAACAGAAACGCCTTTGCCATCGCCTCCGGGTTGTCGGTCGGCACGTGGAGCATGTACACGGTCTCGTCGAACCCGGTCTCGGCGTTGACGCCGGGACCGAGCCGCATGCCGATCGACTCCATGAACTTGATCAAATCCTGCTTGGCGAAATGCTCGCTGCCGTTGAACGCCATGTGCTCGACAAAATGCGCCACGCCGCGCTGGTCGTCGTCTTCGACCACGGACCCGACGTTGATCACCAGGCGGAGTTCCGCGCGTCGAGACGGGCGCTCGTTGGTCCTGATGTAGTACCGGAGTCCGTTGGGCAGGTAGCC
Source organism: Acidobacteriota bacterium (assembly GCA_026393755.1). Taxonomy (NCBI): domain Bacteria; kingdom Pseudomonadati; phylum Acidobacteriota; species Acidobacteriota bacterium. The sequence continues at coordinate 85,970 of JAPKZO010000019.1, read as the reverse complement.
GATCGTGATCCGCGCGTCGACGGGGACGGCCTGGGTGAGCGGCGCCGACAGCGCCGGCCCCTGGAGAACCGTCGTCTGGGCGCGCAGCAGGACACGTCCCGCCGGGAGAAACCCCGCGAGCGCGATCGACAGAAACAACGCGGCTCCGGCTATCTTCCGAACAGTCATGGGTGTGGATCTCATTCCTATCATTGTGGTGCCTCGCGCCTTGCGGCACAACCCCGAAAGCGTGACGCGCGCTTGCTGGCCTCCCTTCCTGGCACTACACTGGATGAAATGTGGTCCCCATCCCGGCGTCCGACGCTGGCAATGATCGCCGTCATCGTTGCGCTGCTGGCGATGACGGCCTGCGGCGGCGGTTCGTCAAGCCCGACTACGCCGACGCCCACGCCGGCGCCCGCACCTACGCCCGTTCCGACACCCTCTCCTCCGCCGCCCGCCGCGTTCGTGTGCGGGGCGATTGGCGGATTCCTGGGCAGTCCCCAGAGCATCATCAACGGCCTCGTCTGCTCTGGCGACACGTCGCCGGTCGTCCTGGTCCTGCTCGAGGACGCCGCCGGAAAGGCCATCGGGTTCTGCTCGGGCACGGTGATCGCGCCAAATGCGGTGGTGACGGCGGCCCACTGCCTCGCCGGCAAGACCAAACACGTCGCGATCCTGCCTGGCGGGCTGGGCGGCAGGGCGATCGCGGCCTCCTCCTTCACGCCAATCCCGGCGTACAGTGCCACGGCCACCGGGTCCCCGGATGTCGGCGTGGTCATCGTTGGCGAAGACCTGGGCCGGACTCCGCTGCCGCTGCTCGTCAGCCGTGACGTGGTTCCGGGCGAACAGGGCGTGGTCGCCGGCTATGGCCTCGACGCCAGCGGCGGTCAGGGCGTTCTGCACGCCGGTACGGTCACCATTTACAGAATTGGTGTGAACGTCTTTTCGTCTGATTTCAGCGGGGACGTCAGCAACACGTGCAGCGGCGATTCAGGCGGGCCCCTGCTGGTGTTGCAGGACGGCACGTGGGGCATCGCGGGTGTGACAGAGGCGGGCGAAAGCTCCGACTGCCTGAGCGGAATCTCCAACTACGCGCGGCTCCGCAACGACATACTCTCGTCGTTCGTATTCTCCCTGGTGCCAACGGCGAGGCCCTTGTAGCGGGCGGGCTGATTACTTCCTGGCTTCGGCGATGAGCGCGGTCAGCAGACGACAATAAAGCGTGTCGGCAGCGGCGAACACTTTCTGGTAGTCCGCATCCGACAACTTCTGGTCCTTCTTCCAGTCGTCATCGAATTTCGTCTGCTTTCCGGCCTGCTCCAGCGAATCGGCGCCCTTGTTGGTCTCGTGGTCGGGCTTCAGCCCGTCGGCGCCGGCATCCTCTATAAACACCTTGGTGCCGGCCTTCGCGGCGCTGTTCAGGTCGATGTAAACGTCCTGGTATTCCCGGTTCCGGAGTTTCCCGTCAAGCAACACCGCCGGGGCGTACTTGGCACCGACCACGAGCATCTGGCTGCCGGAAAAATACATGGCCGCCACGTAGAACTCGGGCTCAGTGGCGTCCCTGGCTGCGATGGCGGCGAGTTTCTTGGCGTCCAGCAGCTGGCTGAGTTCCTTCGCCAGCGCCTGGGACTTGACGTCCTGGGCGTAGGCCGCGCTGCTCATCACCCCTGTCACCAGCAACCCGATCAGAACGTAGGAAGCACGGCTCAGACGCGTCATCATGAGAGTCACCTTCGTGAGGAGGGCCGATCCGATGGGGACGTTCTATCACCGCAAGGCGCTCCCGGTCAACGTCGGGATGCGCCGGCACGATTTCTACCCGATAAACAGCGGGTCCTCGTCGTCGAAGCGACTGGCCGCGAGCCGGCCTTCACCGCCCCGGAACGAGCGAAACGCGGCGATCACGGCGCGCAGGGACGCGACGACGGCCATTCCCTCGCGCATGGGTCCCACGATCACGCCCTGGACCATGGACATCGTCTCTTCGGCGCGCCTGGTGGCGCTGGAGAGCAGCCGATCAATCCGCTCGACCTGCACCGCGGCGAGGCTGGTCGCCTCCTGCATGTTGTCGGCCACGCGCCTCAGCCGATCGGCCAGCGGGCCAATCTCCTGCTGAACCTGACGCGACACCTGATCGACCCGCCGGGCCAGCCGGACCATCATGATGATGGCGCTCACCTGGACCACGGCCATGACCAGGGTCGCGACGGCAATGATGCCCAGGAAGAGACTCGCATTCTCGCCGGTCAAGTTAGCCCTGCTCTTTCTCGCCGCGGGCGGACTGATAGGCCTCACGCCCGCGCTCGACGGCGGTCGCGAGATTCTCTTTCTGTTGCTTGAGGAACTCGCGAGTCTTCCCCGCCTGCTCGCGCGCCCTCTCGCTGATCATCTCCCGGGTCTCCTCGCCCTTCGCCGGCGCGAACAGCAGCGCGACGACGGCCCCGATCAGGGCCCCCAGCGTGAAGGCGACCACGACTCCACCGGCTCCGCTGTGTCGATCGTCTGACATGGTCCGAGACTCCTTCGGGTGTTTGGGTGACCGCCGGTCATCAGGCGGAACCGCGCCGCCGCCCGACGGCTCGAGCCGGACCCGATCTCCGACCCGCTGGGACCATCATACAACTTCTGGCACCGCCGCCTCGGGGAATGGCCGGCCCGCTCAGGAATTCCTGTCGAATGCTCCGCCGGGCAGCAGCGCGGGATCGTCCACGCCCAGGCTTCTGGCCCGGAGCCGCTTGATGCGATCGCGCATCGATGCCGCCTTCTCGAATTCCTGGTTGGCGGCGGCGGTCTTCATCTCGCGCCCGAGTTCGGCGATCTTCGCGTCGATCTGGGCCTGGGTCATGAAGGGCTCTCCCCCGTCGCTCGCCGACGGCACGCCCATGTAGTCGCGCTCGTAGACACTCGTGAGCACGCCGTCAATCGCCTTCACGATCGACGCAGGCGTGATCCCGTGTTCGAGATTGTACGCCTCCTGCAGCAGCCGCCGCCGCCCGGTCTCGCTGATGGCGATCTGCATCGACCTGGTGATGGTACTGGCGTACATGATGACCCGGCCGTGCACGTTGCGCGCCGCACGGCCGGAGGTCTGAATCAACGATCCGGCCGAACGGAGGAACCCCTCCTTGTCGGCGTCGAGGATCGCCACCAGCGACACCTCCGGGAGGTCGAGGCCTTCACGCAGCAGGTTGATACCGATCAACACGTCGAACACGCCGCGCCGCAGATCGCGCAGGATCTCCGTTCGCTCGAGTGTCTCGATGTCTGAATGCAGGTACCTGACGCGCACTCCGAGTTCGTGGAAATACTGCGTCAGGTCCTCCGACATCCGCTTGGTGAGTGTCGTCACCAGCACCCGTTCTCCCGCCGCAGCGCAGGCACGGATCTCGCCGAGCAGATCGTCCACCTGGCCGACGACCGATCTGACCTCGATCGGCGGATCGATCAGGCCCGTCGGACGGATGATCTGTTCGACCACCACGCCGCCCGCCTTTCGAAGCTCGTGGGGCCCCGGCGTCGCAGACACGAACACCACCTGCTGCGCGCGCGCCTCCCATTCGTCGAAGGTCAGCGGGCGATTGTCGAGCGCCGAGGGCAGCCGGAATCCGTAGTTGACGAGCACCTCTTTGCGAGCCCGATCCCCGTGATACATGCCGCGAATCTGCGGCACGGTCTGGTGGCTTTCGTCCACGATCACGAGGGCATCGGCCGGAAGGTAATCCAGCAGCGTCGGCGGCGGTTCGCCCGGGCGCCGCCCGGTCAGGTGGCGCGAGTAGTTCTCGATCCCGTGGCAGTACCCGATCTCGCGCATCATCTCGAGGTCGAACATCGTGCGCTGGTGCAGCCGCTGCGACTCCACGAGTTTCCCGTCGGCCTGCAGGGCGGCCAGCCTGTCGGTCAGCTCGGCCTTGATGGACTCGACGGCCTGCCGGGTGCGATCGCGGGGCATCACGAAATGCGTCTTCGGATAGACCGCCAGGCGGTCGACGCGGCGACGGGTCTTGCCCGTCAGCGGGTCGAACGACGCGAGCGCGTCCACCTCGTCGCCGAACAGCTCGATCCGGATGGCCGACTCGTCGTACGACGGAAAGACCTCGACGATGTCGCCGCGGACGCGAAAGGTGCCGCGGGTGAATTCGTAGTCGTTGCGCTCGTACTGAATCTCCACCAGCTTGCGCAGGATCTCGTCGCGGCCGATCCGCTGGCCGCGTTCGAGCGGGAGCAGCATGCCGTAGTAGGCCTCCGGCGAACCCAGGCCATAGATGCACGAGACGCTGGCGACAATCAGCACATCCCGGCGTTCGAGCAGCGATCGGGTCGCCGACAGCCGCATCCGATCGATTTCGTCGTTGGTGGTCGCTTCTTTTTCGATGTACGTGTCGGTGGCCGGCATATAGGCTTCCGGCTGGTAGTAGTCGTAGTAGCTGACGAAGTACTCGACCGCGTTGTCCGGGAAGAAGCGCCTGAATTCCTGGAACAGCTGGGCGGCCAGCGTCTTGTTGTGCACCATGACGATGGTCGGCCGGTTCACGCGCGCCACCACCTGGGCCACGCTGAAGGTCTTGCCCGATCCGGTCACGCCCAGCAGCACCTGGTACGGATCACCGCGTCGCAGCCCCGCCTCGAGCTCGTCGATGGCACGGGCCTGATCGCCCATCAGCGCGAAATCTGAGACGAGCGTAAAGCGGTCAGTCACGGGGTGCATCCTGGACAGTCAGCGTGCAACACCACAGGCCCTCACGGGCTCTTCCGGTACGGCGCGAAATATCCCTGGCGGGATCGCGTCTTGAGACCTGGGCGCGTCACCTTGATGTCGACCTTTCGCCACGTGCCGTCAGCGCGCGTGTTGGTTGAGACGTAGCCGAGCGCGTACTGCGCCTTGATGTCAGCGAGCACCTTGTCGTACGCGGATTCGATGTCCTTGACCGACGACGGGAAGAACGCCTGACCGCCGGTAGGCGCGGACAGCCGCTGAATCCGTGACCGGGCGTCCAGCTGATGCGACGATCCCAGGTGGTCCAGAAATCCAATCGTGTACATCGTCACGTCGGACGCCTGGAGCAGCTCGATCACGTCCGGCAGATTGAGCGAGCTTCGGTTGTCGCCGGCGTCGCTGTAGGCGACGAGGATCTTCCGCCCCTCCTGAGATGCGGCGCCATGAAGGTACACGCCCAGCGCATCGTACATCGCCGTCATCCCGTCCGGTCTTCGACGCCGGATCCGCTCGATCAACCGGGCGAAGTCGTTCTGGCCGTACCGGGCGACACGCACTTCCGTGTCGAAATCCACCAGCGTGACGTCGACGGCTTCGGGCAGCGCGTTCAGGAACTTTACTGCCGCGGTGCGCGCCAGCGCGATGTCCTCGTCCATGCTGCCGCTCGTGTCGAACAGCAGGCCGAGGTGGAGTTCGGCCGCCGACGTGGAGTCACCGCCGCGCGAGAAGAACGTCAGTTCCTGCCGTTTGCCGTCCTCGTAGACCTCGAACTCGGTCTGGGCAAGGTCGGCGACGAGCGCGCCGCGTTTGTCCACGACGTTGACACCCAGACTGACCAGATCGACATTCGACCTGAACATCTGTGCACCGGGGCGCCCCGGCACCGCCAGCACGAGCAGGCCAATCGCCGCCACCGCGCGTCTGACGGCCAGTCCTCCCGCCGCTGACATCCTGCCCATGGGTAGATCTTATACCGGGCGCACGGCAGCCCTGCGGCGAGCAGCCCGTTCCGCCTTTCCCGGCCCGCCGTTGGCCGGCGACGTATAATCGAGAGAGTCTCGTGATGACCCGACTCGCACACGTTCGGCAGCGCTCATGAAGTGCCTCTCCATCTGCCACAGTGAACTGGTGATCAGGACACTCGAGCAGGTCCTGCCGCCCCGGTTCGACGTGGACTTTCTCGTCGACAGCCGTCCCCTGGCGCGACGGCTCCACGAAGCCGGCGTCGCGATCACCGCCGGGGACCTCGCCAAGACCGACACCTATCTCAAAGCCGATTTGTCCCCGCACACCTGCGTGATCGTCGAAGACACCGGCCGGCAGAGTCTCAAACGGGTGCTGCAGGCCATCACCGGCGCGGGCGCCACGCTGATCTACGTGCTGGCGACGCCGATGAGCGGCGCCAGCGGGAGTGCGGTGAGGCGCGAAGAACAGCTGCGAGCGCAGTTTCCCGAACTGAGTTTCCTGTCGCTCGCCGAACTGGTGGGCGGACCGCTGGTCGCCGAAATCAGCCGATCGCTGACCCGCGCCAGGGTCCAGCAGTATCAGCGCTACTTCAACGACGCCGATCGCATCCTGATCCTGCTCCACCACGACCCGGATCCCGACGCGATGGCCTCGGCGCTGGCATTGCGCAACGTGCTGCGTCGCACCAAGACCACCGCCATCATCGGGGCGCTCGTCGGTGTGACGCGGCCGGAGAATCAGCGCATGGCCAACCTGCTCGACATCCACGTCGAGACGCTGACGGAGCAGTCGGTCAAGGACTTCGAGCGCATCGCGATGGTGGACGTCCAGCCCCACTATTTCGGCGGCCTGCTCGACAAGGTCGATCTCGTGATCGACCATCACCCGGCGCAATCCGGATACGGCGCCCTCTTCAAGGACATTCGGCCGGACTACGGCTCGACCAGCACGATTCTGACCGAGCACCTGCGAGCGGTGGACGTGAACATCTCCGAGCGCACCGCGACGGCGATGCTGTACGCCATCAAGTCGGACACGTTGTTCTTCAACCGGCAGGCCAACCGCGTTGACCTGGAGGCGTTCTCCTACCTCTATCCGCTGGCGGATGCGACGATGATCCGGAAGATGGAGGGCTCGGACGTGACGTTCGAGCGGCTGTCATACGTCACCTATGCGCAGCGGGTCGGACTGGCGGGCGACCAGATCTTCTCAGCATTCCTGGGAACGATTCCCCGGGAGGATTTCATCCCGTACGTCGCCGATTTCTTCCTCCAGCTCGAAGACATCAAGTGGACGGTCGTCGCCGGCATCGTGCACGACACGCTGGTGATCTCGGTGAGGAACCTGGGCTACTCGCGCAACGCCGGCGAGCTGGTGAAGAAGGTGTTCGGAGACATCGGGAATGCGGGCGGTCATCGGGCGATGGCCAAGGCGGTCATCCCCCTGCAGGCCTTCTTTGATCGCCACGGCCGGCAGACCGACGAGCAGATCAACGTCACGATCAGAGATCTCACCCTGCAGTTTCTCCGCGACCACAGTCCGGCTGACAGGAAGAAGTAGCGGGGGCTATGGTGTGACGTCTGCCGCGCCCACAACCGGCTCCACAAATTGCCGGTAGGCGTCTGCATACCCCAGATCGACCAGTTCGGCCAGCGTCGCCATCCGATCGGATCGACCGTCATACGCCCCGCCAAAATCGAGCGGCCCGACCGGATTGTGATCCGGCCTGATGATGTGGAGGTTCTTGAATTGATCCGCCCGCGCCGACGACGCGTCTCTCAGTCCCGCGGTGTCGCGTGAAAGCAGCCACTGGCCGAGCCGGCCGTGCCCGTCAACGCGCGGATCGGTGAGGGCATGCGGTTCGCCCGGCGCAGGGGTCGCCGAGACGATGATCACCTGGTCGACGCCGGCAGCGACCACCTCTTCGAGGAGCCGGATGGTCGCATCCGGACGATCGCACAGCCGGTGGGTCTCGCCGCTCCAGTAACTATCGGCCGCGAACGTCACGGGCCAGGGCGGTGTGACGACCGGCAGCGACAACGCCGCAGCCAGGACGTCGACCACGTGGTCCCGGTCCGCGCCAGCCAGGTCGAGCGTCTCGTTGGCCCGGGCCGCCCATGCGGCAGTCCGGCGGCGCCGGCCGAAGAACGACGCGCGATACGGCTCAGTCAGGACGGCGGCGACCAGGTCGCGCCTCGCATCGAGGTCGTGCACAATCGCGATCACTTCCTTGAAGCCCGGCTGCCCGACGTTGTCCGAGAGTAGTTCCGAATACCGGCGAGAGAGCTGCACCGGATCCGGTTGGGGCACCTTGGCGCCGCCCGAAATCAGCCGCCACAACGCCAGGCGCCAGTGGTCGATCGCTTCGCGCGATGCGACCGGCGCGCCGAAGACCCGCCACCAGAAGCGGCCTTCCTCGCGATGACGCCCCCGAAGGCGGCCGCGGGCCGAGGCGACCGCCACCACGCCCACGCCAATGATGGCCAGCACGAGAACGATTTCGGCCAGCCATGACGGCAGTCGATCGGGCAGAAACGCCTCGTGGACCAGCCACGCGTAGCCATCGGCCCACGCGTTGCTCGCCTCGAGTCGCACCAGGCGCAGGAGAAACGCGATTGGGAAGACCACCAGGCCGAGCGCCAGCAGGCAGAGGGGAACGGCAAGCAGCCCCGCCACCGCGCCACCCAGCCATCCCAGCACACGCAGGACGCGCCGCCACGAATAGAACTGCCGCACGCGGGCCTGCTGCCAGAAGCCGTCAGCCTTCCACAGCGATTCGGCGCCGTCAATTGCCGCGAAACAGGCGCCAACAACGCCGATGCCGTGGCCAGCCACGAGATCGATCCGGACGCCGGCTTCGCCAAGGGCTTTGAGCACGCCAGCGTGGTACGCGCCCGCCGTCCCGGTGCCTGTCAGCACCAGCGCGGTTCTGGTTTTCGATGAGTAGGGCTCGGGCCCGACCATCAGGCCTCGTCGTGAACGGTGGTGAGTTTGACGATGTCGAAGCGACGAATGCCGGCTGGCGTGTCCACGACGGCCTCGTCCCCCGCCTGCTTGCCCACCAACGCCTTGCCGATCGGCGAACTGGTGGAGACCAGGCCCTTGGTGGCGTCCGCGTCCTCCGGCATCACCAACTGGTAGGTCATTTCCGCGTCGGCGCCATCTTCGCGCAGGACAATCGTCGATCCGAACGCCGCCCGATCGCGGGGCAGGCGATCGAAGTTCATCAGCGAAATCTCGGCCATCCGTTTTCGCAGCATCCCCATCCGGGCCTGCACGAACGACTGGCGCTCCTTGGCGGCCTGGTACTCGGCGTTCTCGCTGAGATCGCCCAGTTCGCGCGCGCGCTGGATCTCTCGCGGCAATTCTGTCCGCAGTTCCCGGTCCAGACCGCCTGCCTCGTCTTCGAGACGCTTCAGAATCCGGGACTTCATGCCGTCTTCCCGATGAGACCGATCGCTGGTCGTTCCCGACATGGAGGCTCCCATTTACGCTGCGCTCTGTTCGACAAGTCGCCGGAATGACGAATCAAAAGCGCGTCTGCCGTGTGTAGGGGCACGGCATGCCGTGCCCTTCTAATCGTCGAGTCTAGCATATCTGCTATCCTCTTCCTGGGCCTGGGAGCGACCAATCCTCACGTGATATCCATTCAGAGCCGCCAACATCCGTTCGTCCAACGCTGCCGGCAACTGGCCAGGGGATACGACCCCGAGACCGGCGACGTGCTGCTCGACGGGTTGCACCTGGTCGGGGAGGCACTGTCTGCCGGGCTGGGAGGCCTCACGGTAGCGGTGCGCCCGGACGTTCGTGAACAGCCAGATGTGGCACGGCTCGTGGACCAGCTGGCCGCCGCAGGTGCCGTCGTGCTCGATGCGGCGGCCGAAGTTGTCGCCGCCGCCAGCCCGGTGCGGACGCCATCCGGCATCGTCGCGATCGCGTCGTTCAGGCTCGCGCCGCTGGGAGAGATCTTCCGGCGCGCGCCGGCGCTCGTGGTCGCGGCAATCGACGTGCAGGATCCCGGAAACGTCGGCGCCATCGTTCGGTCGGCCGAGGCGGCGGGGGCGACCGGTGTTGTGGTCGCGGGCCAATCTGCCGACCCGCTCGGATGGAAGGCCATTCGCGGATCGATGGGCAGCGTTTTCCGAACCCCCGTCGCACGCGCCGAGACTATTGAGGGGCTGCTCGAGGGAGCACATGCGCGAGGCCTCCTCGTCATCGCGACGACACCGGCGGGAGGCCTGGCGCTGTTCGAGATGGACCTCGCACAGCCCGCGTTGGTGCTGGTCGGAGGTGAAGGCGGCGGACTGGCCCCGTCGATTGTCGCCTCCGCCGACGCCCGAATGCGGATTCCGATGGACCTGCCCGTCGAGTCGTTGAACGTTGCTGTCGCGACAGGCGTGATCCTGTTCGAGGCGCGCCGCCAACGGCTGGCTGCGAGCCGATTGTGACGACCGACGATCTGTTCGACGACGAACGTCCGCCTTCCCGGGCTGGCCGCGCGCCCCTGGCCGAGCGGATGCGGCCCTGCTCGTTCGACGAATACGTCGGCCAGGACGCGCTGCTTGGCCCCGGCCGGCCGTTGCGCGAAGCCATCGAGCGGGACCTGCTGCAGTCGGTCATCCTGTGGGGCCCGCCCGGCACGGGCAAGACGACGCTGGCGAGACTGATCGCGGTCTCGACCCAGGCCCACTTCATCGCCTTCTCGGCCGTGTTGGCCGGCATCAAGGAGATCAAGGAGGTGATGGCCGAGGCCGAGCGCGCGCGTCACGCTCGAGGGCGCCGCACGATCGTTTTCGTCGACGAGATCCACCGGTTCAACAAGGCGCAACAGGACGCCTTTCTGCCTCGGGTGGAAGGCGGCGATATCGTGCTCATCGGGGCGACGACGGAGAATCCGTCGTTCGAGGTGAATGCCCCGTTGCTCTCGCGATCGCAGGTGTTCGTGCTCCAGCCGCTTTGCGAGTCCGACCTGGTGACGGTGCTGTCGCGTGCGATGGGCGATGCCGAACGCGGCCTCGGTGCCGAGCGCGTGGACGTCGACCCGGCGGCGCTCTCCGCTATCGCCCGGTATGCCAACGGCGACGCCAGGGTGGCTCTGAATCTGCTCGAATTCGCCGTGGGGTCGGCGCCCGTCGTCCACGGCCGTGGCGTGGTTGACGAGTCGTTTCTGCGGTCATCGGTGGCCCGTCGGGCGCTCATCTACGACAAGTCCGGCGAAGAACACTACAACCTGATTTCCGCGCTGCACAAGTCCATGCGCAACAGCGATCCGGATGCCGCCGTGTACTGGCTGGCACGCATGCTGGAGGCTGGTGAGGATCCAATGTATCTGGCGCGCCGGCTCGTGCGGTTCGCGTCGGAGGATGTCGGCAACGCCGATCCGCAGGCGCTTGCCCTCACCATCGCCGCCAAGGACGCGGTCCACTTCATCGGGATGCCCGAGGCCAACACCGCGCTGACGCAGGCGGTCACGTATCTGGCGACGGCGCCAAAGAGCAATGCCGTCTACCGCGCGTACCTCCGCGCCGCCGCGGACGCGCATAGCGACCGCGCCGAGCCTGTGCCGCTGCAGCTGCGCAACGCCCCGACGAAGCTGATGAAGACGCTTGAGTACGGCAAGGGCTATGAGTACGCCCACGATGAGCCCGACGCGGTGACGGGGATGGACTGCCTTCCGCCGAATCTCACTGGCAGGAAGTACTACGAACCGACCGACCGTGGCTTCGAGAAGGAACTGAAACGCCGGCTGGACGGCTGGGAAGCCCTGAAGCGCAAGCGCAAGCCGTAGGGGTCGGCTACGCGTCCAGCACTTGCCGCACCTTCGCGGCGAGCGCCTCGGCTGAAAACGGTTTCGGCAGGAGTGCCACCCCTTCATCCAGCACGCCATGATGTGAGATCGCATCATCGGTGTACCCGGACATGTACAGCACCCTCGTCGCCGGCCGGGTCGCCCGGACACGCCTCGCCACTTCCGGACCGGCCATGCCGGGCATGATCACGTCGGTGAGCACGAGTTGGATCGGCTCCGAGAAGACCTCAGCTATCTTGATTGCGTCGGGCCCGCCCGCGGCCTCCAGCACTCTGTATCCGGAGCGCTCCAGCAATGTGCGCGCGAACGCGCGCACGGGACCGTCATCTTCGACCAGCAGGATGGTCTCCGAACCGCGGCTGCTCTCTGCACGACGCACATCGGCAACCGTTGCCGCCGCCGCACCTTCGACGATCGGAAGGAGTACCTGAAACACCGTGCCCACGCCGACTTGACTCGTGAACGTCACATGGCCGCCGCTTTGCCGCACGATGCCGTAGACGGTCGACAGACCAAGCCCGGTCCCCTTCTCCCGGGTCTTGGTTGTGAAGAACGGCTCGAATACCCTGGCCTGCACGGCCTCCGGCATCCCGGTCCCTGTGTCACTGACGACGAACATCGCGTGGGGACCGGCGTGGAGATTCCCGTGCTGAGTGGCGTCAGCCTCGCTGACCCGGACGTTGGCCGTCCTCATTGTCAGCTTGCCGCCGTGCGGCATGGCGTCGCGGGCATTCACCGCCAGGTTGAGCACGACCTGCTGAAGCAGATTCGGGTCGGCTTTCACGCTCCCGAGATCGGCGGCGAGGTCCGTGGTCAGTTCGATGTCTTCGCCAATCAGTCGGCCCAGCATGGACTCGACGTCGGTGATGATTGAATTGACATTGCAGACGACCGGCGCGATCACCTGTTTCCTGCTGAAGACCAGCAGCCGCCCCGTGAGTTCTGTGGCCCGTTCGGTCGCCTTCCGAACCTCGTCCAGCGCCTCGTGCTCGGCGCTCGCCTCCGGCATCGCGTCGAGTGCCAGCTCCGTGAATCCTCTGATCACCTGCAGCAGGTTATTGAAATCGTGCGCGATCCCACCGGCCAGCCGTCCCACCGCCTCCATCTTCTGCGCCTGACGCAATTCGGTCTCGAGGCGGCGACGTTCGGTCACGTCGCGGACGATCGCGGCCAACATCTTGCGGCCCTCGAGTTCGACCGCATTGAGGGCCACCTCCACATCGAAAAGCGCGCCATCGGAGCGGCGATGGGTCCATTCGAAATACTGGGGCTGACCCGCCAGTGCTGCGCGGAGTCGTTCCCGGGCCGCCTCAGTCGACCGCTGTCCGTCCGGCTGCAGCGGCGGTGACAGATCGAACAACGCCGCGCCGACCACGTCGTCGCGCGAGAGGCCGAACAAGACCTCTGCCCGGGGATTGCAGTCAACGCACTGCCCGGCGTCAATCAGGAGGATTGCGTCGTTGGCGTTCTCGAACACCACGCGAAACCGTCGATTAGCGCTGGCCGAGGCCTCCTCGGCGGCGATTCGCCCGGCTTCGCGCGCCATCGACAGTTGATAGTACTGCTCTGTGCTGGCCTGAGCGCGCCTGTATTCGGCCACGACGGCGGCAGTCAGAAGCGACGAGAGCACCGCGACAGACATGAACCCCTGCAGCAGCAGGACCTGGACGGTCACCGAAGAGGCTTCGGCGACGAATGGGCCGGACCCGTGGACCGTGCTCCAGATCGCGAACCCAGCCACGACGAGCGAGGCGACTGTGGCGAAAAACGGGCCGCTGCGAATGGCCGCCCACATCAGCCAGGGGAACACGAGATATAGCGGCCACCCACGCCCGGCATGGCGATCGTCGTACGGCAGAAACACCATCACGCAGACGATTGCCAGCGTGGCGAGAAGCAGACCGATCTCGAGAGCGCCCAGCAGGCCCTTTTCCTTGACGTAACGCACGCCGTCGCGCCACGCCAGAATAAGTGGTGCCACCTGAAGCATCCCGACGGCATTCGACATCCACCAGCTGAACCAGGTGGGCCAGAACGGCAACCCATGGTTGAGCGCGGTCACACCGCCGCCCAGGCTCGCGGTGATCGCGTTGCTGCCGATAGCCGCCACGAGCACAAGGGCGACGACTTCTTTCAGTCGGCCGAGTGTGAAAGGAGTGCCGACCACGCGCACCAGCAGGGTGGCGGCCAGGAACTGCTCGATCACGTCGGTCGTGGAGTACGCGGCCATCACCAGCAGCGGCGAACCGGCGAACACTCCCACAGCAGCGTTGGTCACCCACATGGCGCCCAGCCACAGCGGCCACCTGCGCTGAGGGCTGAGCATCAACACCGCCAGGACCATGCCGCTCGCCGGCCAGATGGCGGTGACGCTGTCGGGACCGGCCTGAGACAGGCTCGCCAGCGCCCATGCGACGTAGAAGGCCGCGCCGAACAAGCACAGCCGGAGCGCGGTCGACTCGGACACACGTCGGCCGATCGGAGAAAGAACCTGGTCGCCGACAGCATCCATATGCCGCTCCGAGGATCGGGTGGCCGCGTGAAATGGAAGGGCTGATCGTATCACCCGACCCCTCAGATGCGCTGGAAGTTCTTTTCGATCTCGCGGCGGGAAAGTCTGAGCATCACCGGCCGACCGTGCGGACACACGCTGGAATACGCTGTCTGCCGCAGCTCCTCGAGAATGTGCAGCATCTTGTCATGCGTGAGCGGATCATTCGCCTTCACGGCCGCATGGCACGCCAGCGTCGCCGCGATCTGGCGCAGATGCTCGTTGACCGGCACCGATCCGCCCAGCCCTTCGAGATCCTGCGCGAGCGCCTGGAGTGACAGGATGCCCTGTTCGCGGCCCAGAAGGGCCGGCATCGACGTCACGCGCACGGAGGTCGGGCCGAACTCCTCGACCTCGAACCCGCATTGGTGCAGTTGGGCGACGTGAGACACCAGGGCCGACCGCGCGTCCGGCGGCAGGTCCATCACGATGGGCGTCAGGAGGCGCTGGCTCTCGAGTGGTCCCGCCGTCAGCCGGCCCATGATGCGCTCGTAGAGCACGCGCTCGTGAGCGACATGCTGATCAATGACGGCGACTCCGTCGTCATCAACCGCGATGATGAACGTGTGCCGGAACTGCCCGAGTGGAACGAGCGGCTTGATGATCACGGCGCCGGAACCGGGAGGCTGGTCCGGTGCGACAACTGCCGACTGGAACGTCTGCCCTCCGACGGCCGGCAGCGTGTCGCTGAGCATCTCGCCCCGCGGCTGCCCGGGTACCGCCGACGCCTGTGCCGATCCGTTCCACGGCTCGGACCTAGCTCCAGGCGACGGCGACAACACGGTCGAGGCTCCACCTCCAAACGGCGTCGTGCGCTGCAGGCCAGCCATCAGGCTCGGCAGCGACAGGTTGACCGCCTGTATGCCGCCGGTTTCCGGGGAGAGCCTCAACTCCGGAGCGGGGCCCGAACCGAGCGCGTCCTGGACCGCGCGACGCACAATCTCGTGCACCATCGACTGTTGATGGAAACGCACCTCGGCCTTGGTCGGATGCACGTTGACATCCACCGATTCGGCGGGCATCTCGATGAAGAGATAGGCCTCTGGGCTCCGCTCCTTCGCTGTCGCCGCGGCGTAGGCGTCAACGACCGCGTGCGCGATGGTGCGATCCTTGACGATCCGCTGGTTGACGAAGAACTGTTGTGCTCCCCGCGTGGGTCCCTGCTCAGCCAGCGCCGCGATGAACCCGCGAATGCTCAGGCCACCCGCGTCCTTCCGCACCGGCACCAGGTCCGGCCGCTCGCCGTGGAGCTGGTAGAACCGGTCCTCCATGCGGGAGGCGGGAGGACATCGCAGCAGCACGCGCGGACCGCTGGTCAGCGTGAACCCGACCCGGGGGTTCGCGAGCGCCAGCTGCGTGACCATCCGAGACACCTGCGTGGACTCCGCCACGTCCGACTTGAGGAATTTTCGTCTCGCCGGCAGGTTGTAGAACAGGTCGGCCACTTCCACAATGGTGCCCGGCGCCAGGCCGACTTCGGTCATCGACGCGATGACACCGCCATTGACGCGCAGCTCCGTGCCGCTGTCCGATTGACGCGTTCGCGTCCTCAGCACCAGGTGGGAGACCGATCCAATGCTTGGGAGCGCCTCACCACGAAATCCCATCGTGTGAATCGCTTCGAGATCCTCGGCGCGCGCGATCTTGCTGGTGGCGTGGCGCTCGAGCGACAGCCTGGCGTCTTCCGGCTCCATCCCTTCCCCGTCGTCTTCGACGCGGATGAGCCGCTTGCCCCCCATCTCAATCGCGACGGTGATGCGGGACGCGCCGGCGTCGATGGCGTTCTCGACCAGTTCCTTGACGACGGACGCCGGGCGCTCCACCACTTCGCCGGCGGCGATCTGGTTGGCGAGTTCCGGCGGGAGCTGGCGGATCCTGGCCATCGACGATCTAGTCACCAACCTTGACCGCGAGCGCCGCGTGCGCGGCCGCGAGCCGAGCCACCGGCACGCGATACGGGGACGCGCTGACGTAGTTGAGGCCGACCTTGTGGAAGAAGTGGATCGACGACGGATCGCCGCCGTGCTCGCCGCAGATGCCGAGCTTGATCCCCGGTCGCGCCTTGCGACCCTTTTCCACGGCCATCGCGACCAGTTGGCCGACGCCGACCGTGTCAATCGACGTAAACGGGTCGCGGTCCATGATCTTGCGCTCGAGGTAACTGCCCAGGAACTTCCCGATGTCGTCACGCGAGAAGCCGAAGGTCATCTGCGTCAGGTCGTTGGTGCCGAATGAAAAGAACTGCGCCTCGCTGGCAATCTCGTCGGCGGTCAACGCGCCTCGCGGCACCTCGATCATCGTGCCCACGAGGTAGTTGATCGTGACGCCCTGTTCCTTCATCACGTCCGCGGCCACCCGATCGACGATGAGCTTCTGATCGCGGAGCTCCTTGACCATCCCGACCAGTGGAATCATCACCTCGGGTGTGACCGTGAGGCCCTCCTTGGCGAGCTGGCACGCCGCCTCGAAGATCGCGCGTGCCTGCATCTCGGTGATTTCCGGATACGTGATCCCGAGGCGCACGCCGCGGTGGCCGAGCATCGGATTGAACTCGTGCAACTGCTCGACTCGCTGGAGCAGCGTCCGTTTCGCCGTCAATTCGGCGGGGTTCACGCCAGTGGCTTCCAGCTTCGCGATCTCCACCATGAGATCCTCGCGCCTTGGCAGGAACTCGTGCAGCGGCGGATCGATCGTCCGAATGGTCACTGGTTCGCCGTGCATCGCCTTGAAGACGCCGTAGAAGTCGGCGCGCTGCAACGGCAGCAGTTCCGCGAGCGCGGTCCGGCGATCCTGCTCGTTGTCGGCGAGGATCATCCGCTGCACCTTCTCGATGCGTCCCTCGCCGAAGAACATGTGTTCGGTCCGGCACAAGCCGATCCCGCGCGCGCCGAACGCGTAGGCCAGTTCCGACTGGTCCGGCTGGTCGGCGTTGGCGCGAATCCCGAGCGTGCGGACCTTGTCGGCCCATCCCAGCAGCGTGCTGAAGCGCTGGTAGATATCTGAATCCGCCGGCTTCATTTCGCCGGCCAGCACCTGAAGAATCTCGCTCGGTTTGGTGGCGACCTTGCCGAGCTTCACTTCGCCAGACAAGCCGTCGAACGACACGTAGTCGCCTTCCTTGATCGTCGCGCCGCCCACCGACACCACTTTCGCCTTCTCGTCGATTTCGAGCGCCCCGGCTCCGACCACCGACGGCCGCCCCATCTGCCGCCCCACCACGGCGGCATGCGACGTCATTCCGCCCGTCGCGGTCAGCACGCCCTGCGCCACTTCCATGCCGTGGATGTCATCGGGCACGGTCTCCTTCCGCACGAGCAGCACCTTCTTGCCCTGTTCTGTCCACCTAACTGCCTGCTCGGCGCTGAACACGACCTGCCCGGACGCCGCCCCCGGCGATGCCGGGAGCCCCTTCGCGATGACGGGGAGCTTCTTCCACTCGGCCGGATCGAACACGGGCGAGAGCAACTGCGACAGCGACGCCGGCTCCACCAGCAGCAGCGCCTCGGCAGGCGTCAGGAGCTTCTCCTTGACGAAGTCGGTCGCGATGCACACGGCGGCATACCCGGTGCGCTTGCCACTGCGTGTCTGCAACATGAACAGCTTCTCGTTCTCGATCGTGAACTCGAAATCCTGAATGTCTTTGTAATGCCGTTCTAACCGCGCGGTGAAGTCGCGGAGCTGCTTGTAGGCCTTCGGCATCACGACAGCCAGCTCGGTGATTGGCCGCGGCGTGCGGACCCCCGAGACGACATCCTCGCCCTGGGCGTTGATGAGGAACTCGCCGAAGAACTCCTTGGCTCCGGTCGCCGGGTTCCGGGTGAAACCGACGCCGGTGGCCGACCGATCCCCGGAATTCCCGAACACCATCTTCTGGACGTTGACGGCGGTGCCGATGTTGTCGGGAATCTCGTAGATGCGGCGGTAGGCGATGGCCCGTGCGTTGTTCCACGACCGGAACACGGCATCGCGCGCGCCCCTCAACTGCACCAGCGGGTCCTGCGGGAACTCCTGTTTCGTCTCGCGTTTGACGACGGAGCGGTAGCGTGAGACGACTTCGCGAAGCTGAGTCTCTCCGAGATCCGTGTCGAATTTCGCCCCATTGGCGCGTTTGACCGTGTCGAACTCGTGCTCGAACTTCTCCTTCGGAATCTCCAGCACCACGTTGCCGTACATCTGAATGAACCGGCGATAGCTGTCAAACGCGAACCGGCCGTTGGACGTGCGCGCCTTGAGGCCCTCGACCGAGGCGTCGTTGAGGCCGAGATTGAGAATCGTGTCCATCATGCCGGGCATGGAGAACTTCGCCCCGGATCGTACCGAGACGAGCAGCGGATTGCTGGTGGAGCCGAAGGTGGAGCCCGCCACCTGCTCGAGCCGCCGCACGTGGGTCATCATCTCGTCTTCGATGGCCTGCGGAAGCCGTCGGCCTTCGTCGTACCACAGGTTGCACGCCGCGGTGGAAATCGTGAATCCGGGAGGCACAGGCAGTCCAGCATTCGTCATCTCGGCGAGGCCCGCGCCCTTGCCGCCGAGAAGATCCTTCATCGTGCGGTCCCCATCCGCGTGCCCGCCGGCAAACGCGTACACGAACTTGATCGCGGACCTGGCCGTCCTCGGCGCAATCTTCTTCGCCGCGCCCGCCCTCGGCATGGCCTTCTTCGCCCGGCTCTTCTTCACGGGTGTCTTGACCGGGGGCTTCCGGGTGATCGTCGGTTTGGTGGTCTTCGTCGTTGCCTTCTTCGCCATGGTCGCTATCACTCCATCCGGGTTATGCAGCATTCTTGGGGACGATTTCGGAAATGTCAGCCAGTTCGAGCAACAGGTCGTGCAGGTTGCGCAGCAGGCTCAACCGCTGGTCGCGCAGTTGCTGGTCCTCCACCATCACGAAGATGTCAGTGAAGAACCGATCCACGGCGGGCCTGAACCCGGCGGCGATGCTGAAGGCCGAACCGTACTGCCTGGCCTTGAGCGCCTCGCGGATCTGGATCGAGCGCACCGCGTAGTCAGCCACGAGCGCCGATTCCGCCGGTTCCGTCAGCCGATCCAGACGATCATCCGGCGGGCGCTTCAATTCCCGCGACAGGTTCTTGACGCGCTTGAACGCGACGGCGAGCGCCTCGAAATCCGCCGAATCGCGCGTGGCGCGAAGCGCCTCCAGGCGCCGGCGTGCGTCGAGCGGATCGGGCACGCAGGTCGCGCCAGCCAGGACCGCGTTGAGTTCGTCGTAGGCGAAACCGCGCTGCTCGAAAATGTACCGGAGCCGGTCCAGCAGGAATGTCGTGACGGCCTTCTGCCAGGCCTGGGGGTCGTCGCCTCGTTGGTCCATCGCTCCTACGCCGGCGCGCGATTCCGCGATGAGCCGATCCATGGGAATCGGGATGTCGAGGCCCGTCAACTCCGGCAGGTCGATGAGGGTCCGAAGCAGCCCCTGTGACTGGCGGCGCAGGCCGTAGGGATCCCGCGTCCCGGTGGGCCGCTCTCCCGCGATCATCAACGCGACGACCGTGTCGAGCTTGTCCGCCACCGACACCGCCGCCCACGTGACAGCCGCCGAGCGCAGGTCCTCCCGTGTCGGCGGCGCGTCGTGCTCAACGCCAACCGGCAGGTAGTGGTAGTAGATGGCTCGCCACACGTCCTCGCCGAGGCCCTCTTCCCGCGCGTAGACGCCGCCCATCGTGCCCTGCAGTTCCGTCAACTCGCGAACCATCTCCGTGGCGAGATCGACTTTGGCCAGACGGCCGGCCTGACGCGATGACGCGACCGCCGACGGCACCAGGAACACCTCGTCAGCGATCCATCCTGCCAGTTTCTCCAGCCGCTCCGCCTTGGCGCGATAGCTGCCCAGCCGCTTGTGAAAGAGGATTGTGTCGAGCCTGGGCAGGCGCGTTTCGAGCGGGGTCCGTCGATCGGCATCCCAGAAGAACCTGGCATCGCGCAGCCGCGCGACCAGGACGCGTTCGAGATTTCTCGCGATCGTCCGGTCGTCGTCTGGCTCGGTGTTGACCACCGCGAGAAATGCCGCCATCAGGCCGCCGTGCTCATCGATCACCGGAAAGAAATGCTGATGATGGATCATCGTCGTCGTCAGCACCTCCTGCGGCAACTGGAGAAATTCGGCCGCGAAGCTGCCTGTCACCACCGCGGGGTACTCGACCAGGTCAGGCACCTCGGCCAGCAGCCGCGACTCGGCCGCCGCGGCCTGGCTCACGTGTCCGCCGAGGCGTCTGGCATGGGCGTCGAGCTCGCGGGCGATCTTCGCGTGCCGTTGCTCGCGCTCCAGGATCACGAAGTGCTCGGCCAGCTTGTTCTTGTACTCGTCGAACGATCGCACCTTGAGGGCGCACCCGGCCCTGCCGCTGGTCGCCAGGAATCTGTGGCCGTAGGTGACCGCGCCAGATCCGATGTCCTGCACGAGTCCGCACCGGGCCGCCTCCATCCGCGCGATGGCGAACGGCACGACCCGGCCGCCGTAGAGATACAGGATCCAGCGGATGGGCCGGCCAAACAGCAGTTCCCCGCGCCCGTCTTCCAGCTTCGCGTCCCAGTGCATCTGCTTCGGGAACGCGAGGTCGCGCAGCACGCCGGTGAGCACGTCGGGCAGCACGTCGATCGCGGACTTTCCGCGCACGTGCTTCCTGAATGCGAGGTACACGCCCTTTGGAGTCTCCACCCGTTCGAGGCCGGTAACGTCGACTCCGTGCTTGCGTGCGAATCCCGCGGCTGCCGGAGTGGGCTGTCCGTCCTGACCGAACGACGCCGCCACCGGTGGCCCCATCAGCACTTCTTCGAGATCGGTCTGCCGCTCGGCGATCCGCTCCACGCGCACGGTCAACCTTCGCGGGGTGCTGTAGATCTCGACCGGCGCCTCGGGCATAAGCCGCAACTCCGCCAGGCGGGCGGACGTGCATCGGCCCAATTGGTCGGTCAACGGAGGCAGCCAGCTCGCTGGAATTTCCTCGCAACCCAGTTCGATCAACAACTCACGATCCATACGCCTCTCACCTGGTCGCGACCACCGCGCACGCACACCCGAACACAATCACTCCGGGAGTGACTTCCCGCTTTCCCCGTCGGCGTACGCCCTGGCGATCGCGACCGCCAGTTGCCGCACGCGAAGGATATAGGCCGTCCGCTCGGTGACGCCGATGCCGCCGCTCGCGTCCAGCACATTGAACAAGTGCGAGCACTTCAGGCAATGTTCCAGCGCGGGCAGCACGAGCCCTGATCGCAGGAGCACGCCCGAGAACTCGAAGTACTTGTCGAACAGCTCCCGATGCAGCGCCACGAACGCGTCGCGCGGCATGTCCACCTGGCCGAACGCGTACTTCGACTGTTCGATCTCGTCGCGCAGCCGCACTTCTCCATAGCTCACGCCGGGCGCCCACGCCAGGTCGTAGACGTTGTCCACCCGCTGCAGGAACATCGCAATGCGTTCAAGGCCGTAGGTGATCTCGACCGACACGGGAGCGAGGTCGATGCCGCCCACCTGCTGGAAGTACGTGAACTGCGTGATCTCGAGACCGTCGAGCATCACCTGCCAGCCGATCCCCCACGCGCCGAGCGTCGGCGACTCCCAGTTGTCCTCTTCGAACCTGATGTCGTGCTGCCGGGCCACGACGCCGCAGGCCTCGAGGCTCCGCAGATAGAGCTGCTGAATCTCATCCGGCGCCGGCTTCATGATCACCTGGAACTGGTGGTGCTTGAACAGCCGGTTCGGATTCTCGCCGAAGCGGCCATCATCGGGCCGTCGCGACGGCTGGACGTACGCCACGTTCCAGTGCTTCGGGCCGAGTACGCGCAGCGTCGTTTCCGGATGCGACGTTCCCGCACCGACCTCGAGGTCGAGCGGTTGCTGGATCAAGCAGCCTTGCGACGCCCAGAACTGAGAGAGCTTGAAGATGAGGTCTTGGAAAGTCACGGAATTGTTGTCGCCAATGTCACGGCTGCGGGCGCCCGCGCATCTCGCGCAGCACGCGCACCGACTTGATGTGCTTCTCCAGGTGCGTGGCAATCAGGGCCCGGTGCACCAGTTCGAGTTCCCGGAGCGCCCGCTCCGACACCCGTGCCGCGCCAATCCGGCCGGGCGACGTCGTGCCCGAGGCCCGGAGAAACGCGACCGACTCACCCGACAGCGCGACGGCGTTTCCGGCCGCTGACCGCCCGCACCCCGCGCACAGGTACTGGTGATCGCCCGGCATCAGCACGGCGGCCGTCTCCTCGTCTCGTCCGAGCGCCGCGCCGCAGGTCCCGCAGGCCAGCACCGACGGGTAGACACCCTGCAGCCGCAGCAGCCAGTACTCGAAATACCGCGCCAGCGGTTCCACCGACGCGCCAGCCACCAGCGCATCGATCATCGCGCTGCCGAGGCGATAGAGCGTCTCGTTCGGATCCGCCTCGGGCGCCCAC
Organism: Acidobacteriota bacterium; assembly: GCA_026393755.1. Taxonomy (NCBI): domain Bacteria; kingdom Pseudomonadati; phylum Acidobacteriota; species Acidobacteriota bacterium. Next base: position 63,539 of record JAPKZO010000019.1, on the reverse strand, counting down.
TCGTCGATCAGTTCGGCGAAGTACGCGGCGTACCCCAGGGCCTCGCCACCGGTCGACATGAGCGGCGATGTGATCGGATCCGCATAGTTCAGCGAGACCAGATCGCGGCTCTCCTTCTCGAAATACGTCACGCCCACCCGCGTGAGCGGCTCGAGCGCCCCGCCAAACCTGGAGCGCATGCGCCTGGCGCCCTGGGCCACTCCCCTGCGCTTGCCTCGATCCCGCGTCAGGAAGACGACGATGCGATCGACCTCGCCGAGCTTGTAGGTGCGAAGAATGATCGCCTCGGTCGTATGGAGCGGCATCTCGAGACCCTATATTCTATCCTGCTTTGATCGCCGGCCTGAAGGACAAGCGGCTCCGGCGCCGGGAGAGGCCCTACTGATCGTCGATGACGCCCAACTGGTCCAGGACGCGGGAATCCTCCCGCCAGCCGGCCCGCGTCTTCACGCGCAGATCCAGAAAGACCTTCGTTGCGAAGAACGACTCGAGTTCGAGCCGCGCTTCGGTCCCGATTTGCTTGATCATGCTGCCCGCGCGGCCGATGACGATCGGCTTCTGGGACTCGCGCTCGACGACGATCGAACAGTAGACGCGAATGATGCCGCGGGCGTCCGCCTCTTCGAAGCGATCCACCAGGACGGCGCTCGTAAACGGCAACTCGTCGCGCGTGTGCTGCAGCAGCTTCTCCCGGATGATCTCCGCCACGTAGACACGCTCGGGCTGGTCGGTGAGGAAATCGGCGGGATAGAGGGGCTCGCCGTCAGGCAGATGCTTGAGAAAGACCTGGGCGAGCCGATCGACGTTATCGCCGGTGAGGGCCGAGACGGGCACGATGTCCGCGAAGCGCGTCAGTCTCCCCCACCGCTGCATCTGGGGCAGCAGCGCAGTCTTCTCCACCAGATCCATCTTGTTGAGCGCGAGCACCAGCGGCGCGGTCACCTTGCCGAGCAGGCCTGCGAAGTACTTGTCGCCGCCGCCAATCGACTCGGCGGCGTCCGCAACCGCGCACACGAGATCGGCGTGGTTCATGCTCTGCACGGCCACATCGACCATGCGGACGTTCATCCGATGGAGCGGCCGGTGGATACCGGGCGTGTCGAGAAAGACCATCTGCCCTTCCGGCAGATTGCGCACGCCAACGATGCGGGTGCGCGTCGTCTGGGGCTTGTCCGACACGATCGCGATCTTGGTGCCGACCAGCGCATTGAGCAGCGTGGACTTCCCCGCGTTGGGACGGCCGACCAGCGCGATCATTCCGGCCTTGCTCATAAGCGGCGCCCCTTTCGCGCCTGCCCGGCCGCGGAAAAGGGGCCAGGCCCCTTCTTCCCAAGGAGGGCCGCAGGCAAAGGGGCCTGGCCCCTCTTCCGCCCGGCTCGTTCGATCAGCCCCGTCCGCAGTCCGCCCCCCAGACGCAACCGCCTCTCGAGTGCGGCCATCTCTCCGTGATCCCGTTCGTGGTCGTAGCCGATCAGATGCAGCAACCCGTGCAACGCCAGTACTCGAAGCTCGGTGCCAAGCGGGTGACCGGCGGCAGCCGCCTGCCGCTTCGCCACGCCAATGGCGATGACGATGTCGCCGAGCAACGGCGCATCGAGTGGCGCCACAACCTCGTGCGCCCCGGCTGCCTGCGCCGCCACCGTTCGCCGCCCGGCCGCGCTGCCGCCGCGGCCCGCACCGGTTTCCGCGACGGGAAACGAGAGCACGTCGGTCGCGTAGTCAAGGCCGCGGTAGGTACGGTTCAGGGTCCGGATCCTGGCATCGCTCACCAGGGCCACCGAGACTTCACCTTGTACGCGCGCCGGGACGGCGCGCGACAGCCACGACGCCAGACCGACCGCCTTGAACGGGCGCCGGACGTGACTCGTCACCTCGACCAGAAGGGGGCGACGGCGGGCCTGTCGTGATCCGGTCATGCGCGCTCAGTCCGTACGCTTGACGCCGCCGTTGGCGGCCGAGTACGTCTCGTACGCCTTCACGATCAGCTGCACGAGCTTGTGACGCACCACGTCGCGCTCGTCGAAATGCACGAAGGCAATGCCTTCGATCTCACCGACGACCCTGATCGCCTCGATCAAACCGGACGTCTTGCCGCCCGGCAGATCGATCTGCGTGATGTCTCCGGTGACGACGGCCTTCGATCCGAATCCCAGGCGCGTGAGAAACATCTTCATCTGCTCGGTCGTCGTGTTCTGCGCCTCGTCCAGGATGACGAACGCGTCGTTGAGCGTGCGGCCCCGCATAAACGCCAGCGGCGCGATCTCGATGGTGCCGCGATCGATCAGCCGCGCGACCCGCTCGCCGTCGAGCATGTCGTACAGCGCGTCGTACAACGGACGGAGGTAGGGATTGATCTTTTCCTGCAGGTCGCCCGGCAGGAATCCCAGTCGCTCACCCGCCTCGACGGCGGGCCGGGCGAGAATGATCCGGCTCACCTTCTTCGCCAGCAGGAACGAGACCGCCTGCGCCATGGCGAGATAGGTCTTGCCGGTCCCGGCGGGACCGACACCGAACACAATATCGTGCCGATCGATCGCGTCGAGGTACTTTCGCTGATTGATGCTCTTGGCGACGACCAGGCGCCGCCCGGTGGTCCGGATCGACGCTTTCAGGAAGAAGTCGCGCAGGTTCACCGCCGGATCCTGCGCCAGCAGTTCCCACGCGGTCTTCACGTCGCCGTTCGAGACGCGGTACCCCTCCTGCTGCAGCTCCACCAACTGGCTGATCAGGTGTTCGACGCGCGCCACGCCGGCCGCGTCTCCCTCCGCCAGCAGCTGGTTCCCCTGCGTGCTCAGCCGAACACCGGCCGCGGATTCGATAAACCGGAGGTTCTCGTCGAACGAGCCGAAGATCGCGTTCAATCCCTCGTCGGGCAGCGCGATGGTGCGAGTGTCGCCTGCCATCAGGCGTCCGACCGCAGCCGCAGTTCGCGCAACTGCCGGGTGTCCACCGCTGACGGCGCGCCCGACATCAGGTCCACGGCCTGCGTGGTCTTCGGGAACGCCATCACGTCGCGAATCGACGATTCTCCGGCGAGGATCGCGATGAGGCGATCGACGCCCAGCGCGATGCCGCCGTGGGGAGGCGTGCCATACTGGAGGGCCTCAAGGAAGAAGCCGAACCGCAGTTTCGCGTCCTCGTCGCTGATGCCGAGTGTTCTGAACATCCTCTGCTGCAGCGCGGGGTCGTGGATGCGGATGCTGCCGCCGCCGATCTCGCTGCCATTCAGGACGAGGTCGTAAGCCTGAGCGAGCACGTGGCCGGGATCCTGCTCCATCCGATCCATGTGCGCCTCGACGGGCGAGGTAAAGGGGTGGTGCATGGCGGCCCACCGCTTTTCTTCACTGTCCCACTCGAAGAGGGGGAAATCGACGACCCACGTGAACACGAAGTCGTCGGTCTTGAGCCAGCCCTGATCGCGGGCGACGTTCAGCCGCAGCTGCCCGAGCATCTTCGACGTGGCGTCGGCCTGCCCGCATCCCATCAGCAGCAGATCAGCCGCGCCCGCACCAGCCAGATCGAGTGCCGCGCGGATGGCGGCATCGCCTGCCGCTTTGAGGGCCGAACTCTGGACGGCCTCGCCGTTTCGCCGCGCCCACACCAGCCCTCCTGCCCCAAGTGACTTCGCCTGCTCGCCCAGCGTGTCGAGTTGCTTGCGCGAGAAGGTCGCGCCGCCCGGCACCACGAATCCCCGGACCACGCCTCCGGCGGCGATCGCATCGCGGAACACGCTGAAACCCGTATCGGCGAACACGGGCGAGAGATCGGCAATCGCCATCCCCACGCGCAGGTCCGGCTTGTCCGATCCGTATCTGGCGATGGCGTCCGCGTAGGCCATCCGCGGGAACGGCGTCGTGATGTCGCGTCCGACAATCTTGAACACGTCGGCGATAAGCGGCTCGATGACGCCGAATACGATGTCGCGCGTCGCAAACGACATCTCCGCGTCGATCTGCGTGAACTCCGGCTGCCGATCGGCGCGCAGGTCCTCGTCCCGGAAGCACTTCACGATCTGGAAGTACCGGTCCGTCCCCGCGATCATCAGGATCTGTTTGAAGATCTGCGGCGACTGCGGCAGCGCGTAGAACTCGCCGGGATGAATGCGGCTGGGCACCAGATAGTCGCGCGCCCCCTCGGGAGTCGACTTGGCCAGGACGGGCGTTTCGATTTCCCAGAATCCCTGGCTGTCGAAGTACTTTCGCACGGCAAGCGTCACCTTGTGCCGCAGGCCGAGATTGGCCTGGAGTCTGGGACGCCGCAAGTCGAGATAGCGGTAGCGCAGCCGCAATTCCTCGGACGCGGTGATCTCGTCGGCGATCACGAACGGCGGAACGGCGGCCTCGCTGAGCACTTTGATCTCGGCCGCGTGCACTTCGACCTCGCCAGTCGGCATCTTCGCGTTCAGCGCGGCGGCGGCTCGCGGGCGCACCCGGCCCGCCACGCCGATGACGAACTCGGCTCGCAGATGCTTGGCCTTCTCGAGCAGCTCAGGCGAATCGACGACGACCTGGGTCAGACCGTAACGATCTCTGACGTCGATAAACGCGAGCGCCCCGAGATCGCGCGCGCGGTGCACCCATCCAAGCAGGACCACGTCCTGATCGAGATGCGCCGGCCGCAGTTCTCCGCATGTGTGCGTCCGAACCCAGTTTCCGAGTTTGTCGACCACGTGTCCCTTCTGCCGCCGCCTTACCTGTCCAGTCTGTCCTTCACGTGCGCGACGATGCCGTCCCGGGGCACCCGGACCTGCTCGCTCGTCCGCATATCCTTGGCCGTCACCGTCCCCCCTGCGAGTTCGTCGTCTCCGATGATCAGCGTGAGAACGGCCTTGAGCCGATCTGCCCGCTTCATCTGCGACTTGATGCTGCGGCCTTCGTATTCCATGTGGGCTTCGACGCCCACGCGTCTCAGGTCCCTGAGCAGTCCGATGGCGGCGTCTCGCGCCGCGTCGCCCATCGCGGCGACGAACACGGGCGATCGGCCGGCGCCTCTCGCATCTTCGGGCATCGCGAGCACGAGGCGCTCGATGCCGGCCGCAAACCCTATGCCCACGCGCTCCGGCCCGCCCAGTTGCTTCACAAGGCCGTCGTAGCGGCCTCCGCCCAGAATCGCATTCTGCGCACCGATGTTGCCGCCGAGCACTTCAAACGTCGTGCGGGTGTAGTAGTCGAGACCTCTGACGAGCCGATGCGAGATGCGGTGCGGAATGCCGTAGATCCCGAGATACCGCACCACGGCCTCAAAATGCTGACGGCACGACGCGCACAGGTAGTCGGTCGAGTGAGGCAGGCGGTCAATCGCGGCCTGATCCTGCGGCACCTTGCAATCGAAGATGCGCAGCGGATTCGTGGTCGCGCGGCGCTGGCAGTCGGCGCACAAGTCCGCGACGCCGTCTCCGAGCGCACCAAGAAGCGCTGTTGCGAACGCCGGGCGGCACGCGGCGCATCCCACCGAATTGATCACCAGTTCGACGTTGGCAATCCCCAACTCGCTGACCAGCGTCCAGGCCAGGTCGAGCACCTCGGCATCGACGGCCGGGTCGCTGATGCCAAACACTTCCACGTCGAGCTGGTGAAACTGCCGGTAGCGTCCCTTCTGGGGCCGTTCATGCCTGAACATCGGGCCCATCAGATAAATCTTCGGCACCGCCATCGCCTGTTCCAGGCTGTGCTCGACGAACGCGCGAACCAGGCTCGGTGTCGCTTCGGGCCTGAGCGCCACCCGGTCGCCACCCTTGTCGGTAAACGCGTACATCTCCTTCTGCACGATGTCGGTCGTCTCTCCCGTTCCCTTCGCGAACAGCTCCTCGCGTTCGATGATGGGTGTGCGCACCTCGGCGTAGCCGTAACGCTCGAAGATCCGGCGGGCGGTCTCCTCCACGCGCTGCCAGCGCTCCACCTCGCCTGGCAGAATGTCGTGGGTTCCGCGAATGGCTGGAATCATAGGGTTACCGCCGAAACAGCGCCCACACCACCGTCAGGACGACACTCACGATGATCGACGTCGTGACCGGGACGTAGAACGAGACGCCGCCGCGCCGCACGAGGATGTCCCCCGGCAACCGGCCGATGGGCACACCGAACCACACGAGCAGCCCGGCGGCCGTCACCAGCAGGCCGAAAAACACCAGCAGCCGTCCCACCGCCATTGCGTGGCCCTCTGCTGTTCCGGAATTCACCCGCTCCGACGAGCAACCCGGGATCGCCGGGGGCACGGCATGCCGTGCCCCTACAAGATGCACGGTCACCGACTCGATCGGTCTCCGGGTTCAAATCGTCTCGACGCCTGCGAAGAAATAGCCCGACTCGAATGCGGCGGTCTCAGCGGCGTCAGACCCGTGGGTCGCATTGCACTGGATGCTGCTGCCGAACTCTGCGCGCAGCGTGCCGGGCGCTGCCTTGGCCGGATCGGTCGCGCCCATCAGGTCGCGCCATTTCCTGATGGCGCCATCGGCTTCCAACAGCATCACAATGACCGGCCCTGACGACATGAAGTCAGTCACGCTCCCGAAGAACGGACGCTCGCGGTGGACGGCGTAGAACCCCTCCGCCTGTCGCTTGGTGAGGCTGACCTGGCGCAATCCCCGAATGCGAAAACCCGCTTCTTCAATGCGCTGAATGATCTTACCGGCGAGCTTCCGCTCGACGGCATCGGGTTTGATGATGGCAAATGTTCGTTCCATATTCCTTCGATTATACCAACTACCGCAGCCGCTCCATGATCTGGTCGAGAGCTTCCCTCGACGGTCGCAACACATCTTCTGGCAGCAAGGAGAGCGGTGTATCGACCAGATTCAGCAGGTCCGTGAAACTCGTGCGGTCGGGGTCGACATAGAGCAGGCCTGTCGCGAATTCGCCCTTCCGCGCCGTTTCGTCGAGCAAAGCCAGCGCCGCCAGCTTGTCCTTCGGGTTGTAGCCGTCCGCGATCTTCTTCAGGTAGACGCGCGACCCGTCGTGCAGCGTCACGACCTCGGTCGTGCCCGGCTCGTAGTCCACCACGATATCGTCGAAGTACGGCACGAAGAGCACCTCGCCGAGCGGATCGTCGTGTGCCTTCACGTACGCGTAACTCTTGGTCGATCCTTCGTGGTCGTTGAAGGTCACGCAGGGAGAGATGACGTCGAGCAACACGGTTCCGCGGTGGGCCATCGCCGCCTTCAGAAGCGAGGCGAGCTGCCTCTTGTCGCCGGAAAACGACCGCGCCACAAAGCTCGCCCCGAGTTGAATCGCCAGCGCACACAAGTCAATCGGCGGCAAATCGCTGACGACCCCGTTCTTGAGTTTCGATCCGAGGTCGGCCGTCGGTGACATCTGTCCCTTCGTCAAGCCGTAGCAGCCGTTGTTCTCGACGATGTAGATCATCGGGACATTGCGGCGCATCAGGTGGACGAAGTGGCCCGCCCCGATGGCGCCGGTGTCGCCGTCGCCGCTGACGCCGATCGCCACCAGGTGCTGGTTGGCGAGCACGGCTCCCGTCGCCACGGCCGCCATGCGCCCGTGCACGGCGTTGAACCCGTGCGCGGCGCCGAGGAAGTACGCCGGGCTCTTGCTTGAACAGCCAATCCCGGAGAGCTTGATCACGCGTTGCGGGTCGACGTCCATCTCGAAGCAGGCTTCGACGATCCGCTCGGAGATGGCGTTGTGGCCGCAGCCGGCGCAGAGCGTGCTCTTGCCTCCGCGATACGCCTGAACATCGAGACGGATGCGGTTGACCTTCTTGCCCGGAGTCTGCGCCGCCGGCGTTTCTGTCGCCATGATCGAGTACCTGGCTATTCCCGTTCCTGCGCGAGAACGGCATCCGACACGGACCGCGCGTCGATCGGCAAGCCGGTGTAATAGCGCACGCTGCGCAGCCTACCCACCTGCTCCGCCGTCAGATCGAGCTTCAACAAGCCGAGCATCTGCGCATCGCGGTTCTGTTCGACGACGTACACCCGCGCGTGGCCATCGATGAAGCGTCCGACCTCTGCGGTGAAGGGATACGCCCGGAGGCGCAGGTACGACGTCTTCACCCCCGCTTCCTGACGGAGTTGGTCGCGCGCTTCCTCGACCGCCCAGTGGGTCGAACCATAGGCGATCACCGCGATCCTGGCCTCTGGCTCCACGTCCACCGTCTCCGCCGGCACCCACTGCCGCGCAGTCTCGAACTTGCGGGCAAGTCGGTCCACGGTATTCGTGTAGTCGTCGGCGCGCTCGCTGTACTGCCCTCGGCTGTTATGACCCGAGCCGCGGTTGAAATAGGTCGGCATGCCGTCGCCGGGCACGGAGCGATACGCAATCCCGTCGCCGTCCACATCCACGTACCGGCCCCATTCCCCCAGGCGTGCCAACGTCCCGGCATCCAGGCGTTTGCCGCGGTTGAGTGGTTTGTCCGGGTACTGGAGTACGTCGGCCACCCAGGTGTTCATCCCGAGATCGAGATCGCTCATCACGAAGACCGGCGTCTGGAACCGTTCCGCCAGATCAAACGCGGCCATCGTCAGCTTATAGCACTCGTCGACCGAATTCGGGATGAGCATGATGTGCCGCGTGTCGCCGTGCGACAGCACGGCGGTCGAGAGGATGTCGCCCTGTGCCGTGCGGGTCGGCAGTCCGGTGGATGGACCGAGGCGCTGAACGTCGATGATGACCGCTGGCACCTCGCTGTAGTAGCCGAGGCCGGTCAGTTCGGCCATCAACGAGATGCCCGGTCCGGAGGTCGCCGTCATCGACCGCGCGCCTGCCCAGCCCGCACCAAGCGCCATGCCGATGGACGCCAGCTCGTCTTCGGCCTGCACGATGGCAAACGTCGCCTTCCCGGAGGCCTTGTCCAGCCGGTACTGCTTCATGTACTCGATGAGCGTCTCGCAGACCGTGGAGGACGGTGTGATCGGGTACCAGGTGACCACCGTCACGCCCGCCATCATGGCGCCAATCGCCACCGCGGCGTTGCCTTCGATAAGGATCTTCCCTTGTGTGGCGTTCATCCGCTCGGCGCGGAATCGATCGCGCTTCGGCAGATTCGTGTCGGCGAAGTCGTACCCCGCCTTGAGAGCCGCCTGGTTGAGCGCGACCGCCTTGGACTTCTTGCCGAGCTGCTTCCCGAGCGCGGCTTCCAGCTCGCTCATCTCGATGCCAAGCAGCTTCGACAGAACGCCATCGTAGATCACGTTACGAACCAGGCGCCGCAGCTTCGCGTCCGGGCACACTGGAGCGACGAGTTTGTCGAACGGCACAGGATAGAAGATCAGGTCGCCGCGCAGGTCCTGCAGCTTCAGCGGCTCGTCGTAGATCACGACCGCGCCTGCGCTCAACGCCAGCACGTCCTCCTTCGCGGTCTCCGGGTTCATCGCAACCAGAAGATCGATTTCCTTCTTGCGCGCGACATAGCCGCGTCGGTTCGCGCGGATGGTGTACCAGGTCGGCAACCCCGCGATGTTCGACGGAAACAGGTTCTTCCCCGACACCGGAATGCCCATCTGGAAGAGCGACCGGACGAGCACCAGATTGGCCGTCTGACTGCCCGATCCGTTAACGGTGGCGACCTGGATGCTGAAGTCGTTCACCATCTCCTGGGCGGCCGCCGCGGCGGGTGTTTCCTGGATCGCAGATTCAGGCGACATGCATAAGTTCCTGCTCAAGCGCGCCGACGACGAACCGCTGTCGTCCTGGTTGCGGCCAACTGCTCGATGTCCGCCTGATCGCTCGGCCGACCCGTCTGCTTTGATGCGATCAGGTCCGGCCGCCCCAGGTAGGACACTCGTATGCCCTGTATGCGCCTCACGACCCGCCCGGGCCAGGCCTTCTCGAACGTGACAGACCACGCGATCGTCAGAACGTCCACTCGCGGGTCGTCGCCCACGATGGTAATAGCCTTCTGGACCATTTCCGACGACTCGAGTTCGCCGGCGACCCCGTACGGCAGTTCTCCAAGCGCGGCGAGCACGCGCGACATGTTCGGTTCGTCCCGCGGGACGAGGATGTCGACGTCTCGGGTGGCGCGCACGGAACCGTGCAGGTTGGCAGCCACGCCACCCACCAGTAGATAGCGGGCGCGATGGCGATTCAGGAGCCGACACACACGGAGGACGCGGTTATCGGTACCAGGGGTTGGTTTGCGCACGTCTCCACCGATCGTATTGAGCGAAGGTGGCGAACGACTTCGTAAACGGCTTGAACCGGTACGGCGTCAGGGCGCGAAAATCAGCGAACAGCCTCTCGGCCTCGTCCAGGCGCGAGGCCGGACTGGAATGCCGTTTCGGTGCTCGCCGTTGTTCAAGACGCCTGCCCACGTGACGATTATATCGCGCGCGAGAACCCCGCGAAGAACACGACGCCGTCGATGCCCGGATTGGCGGGCGCCGTATACGCGTTCGACAGGTGATGGAACTTGCAGCCCATGCGCAGTGACCAGCGCGAACTGTACGACCAGATCGCGCCGCCGCCGAGCTCGAACGTGAAGTTGAACCTCCGCGACTCGGCCACGGGCACGTTGCGTGTGAACCACACACAGCCCCCGGCCCCGGCGGCAAACAGACGCCAGCGTGACCCGACGCGCAGTTGTGATTCCAGCCCGATCGGCGAGATCCCCACGCCGGCGACCGGGCCGCGGCCCGTCTCCATCATCGCGGTCTGTCCGTTGCTGAACGTGACGGTCTGGTATTTCGGATTGTTCGAGATGAGCAGCAGCGGCACGATCTCTGGCGCGTAGCCCAACGTCCAGCGCGGCCCGCGCACGACGTTCACGGAGATGTGGACGCCGAGGAACAGGTGATTGCGATCGGGCGTCACGCCGAGAAACGTGCCGGCCAGCGAGTGCCGCGCGCCGCCAACATACGGCGTCACCTCGACCTTCGGCGCGAGGACGCTGGCGCGGTCGGACGCTGTCTGCGCCGCCGCGGTTCCGACAACGCCCCCGACCAACAGGCAGCACGTCAGCAGTCGGCCAAGTCGCCTCATGTTTATTACTCGCTCGAGGCCCGGCCGGACGCCGGGGTTCGCCCGAACAACGAGGGGCGACCACTGGGGGTCGCCCCTACGCCATGTCTCCGCAGGGCACGGCGTGCCGTGCCGTGGTGTCTCAGGACGGGCCGACACGGGGGTCGGCCCCTACTTCAGCGACGCCACCATCGCCTGGCCGATGTCGGCCGGACTCTGCACAACGCGCACGCCCGCGGCGGTGAGCGCGGCCATCTTCTCCGCCGCCGTGCCCTTGCCGCCCGCGATGATGGCGCCGGCGTGGCCCATGCGGCGTCCCGGGGGCGCGGTCTGGCCACAGATGAAACTGACAACCGGCTTGGTCACGTGCTTCTTGATGAATGAGGCGGCTTCCTCTTCGGCCGTGCCGCCGATTTCGCCGATCATCACGATGCCTTCGGTCTCCTTGTCGGCCTGGAACAGCGTCAGCGCATCGATGAAGTTCGTGCCGATCAACGGATCGCCGCCGATGCCGACGCAGGTGGTCTGCCCGAGCTTGAGGCGCGTCAACTGGTGGATCGCCTCGTAGGTCAGCGTCCCGCTGCGCGAGACGATGCCAATCCGGCCCTCCTGGCAGATCTGGCCAGGAATGATCCCCGCCTTGGCCTTGCCGGGCGAAATCAGCCCAGGGCAGTTCGGCCCGATGAGCCGCGTGGGCTTCTCCTTGAGCACCGCCATCACGCGCATCATGTCGAGCGTCGGGATGCCTTCAGTGATGCACACGACCAGCGCGATGCCGGCGTCGGCGCACTCGAGAATCGCATCCGCCGAATACGGCGGCGGCACGAAAATCACGCTGGCGTTGGCGCCGGTCTTGGCGACGGCCTCCGCCACGGTGTTGAAAATCGGCCAGCCTTCGTGCGTGGTGCCGCCCTTGCCCGGTGTCACGCCGCCGACGACGGTGGTTCCGTACTGCGCCGCCTGCTTCGCGTGGAAGGTCCCCTCACGTCCGGTGAGGCCCTGCACGAGCAGGCGCGTCGATGTATCAATCAGGACTGCCATTGTTCCCCCTCACCCGCGCGCGAGCGCGACGACTTTGCTGGCGCCTTCGTCCATGGCGTCGGCGGTCGTAAAATTGAGCCCGCTCTCGCGAAGCATCTTCTTGCCGGTGTCGACGTTGGTGCCTTCCATGCGGATGACGATGGGCACGTTGACCGACAGTTCCTTGACCGCCGCAATGACCCCCTCCGCGAGCACATCGCAGCGCAGGATGCCACCGAAGATGTTGATGAAGACGGCCTTTACATTGGCGTCTGACATCAGGATCTTGAACGCATTCCGGATCTGCTCCGCCGTGGCGCCGCCGCCCACGTCGAGGAAGTTGGCCGGCTCGCCGCCCGCCAGCTTGATGATGTCCATCGTGGCCATCGCCAGACCGGCGCCGTTGACCATGCATCCGATCGTGCCGTCGAGCCGGATGTAGTTGAGCGAGAACTTCGAGGCTTCGATCTCCAGCGGATCTTCCTCGCTCGGGTCACGCAGCTCGCGCAGCTCGGGATGCCGATAGAGTGCGTTGTCGTCGAAGTTCATTTTGGCGTCGAGCGCGAGCAGGCCGCCCTCGGCCGTGACAATCAGCGGATTGATCTCGATCAGAGACGCGTCGGTCGCCTTGAAGGCTTCGTAGAGCGCCGCGATCACCTTGCCGGCCTGCGCCACCGCCTGGCCTTCGAGACCGAGCGCGAAGGCGAGCTTCTTGGCCTGGAACGCCTCGAAGCCGGCCGTCGGATGGATGTACTCCTTGAAGATGAGTTCGGGCGTCTCGGCCGCCACTTTCTCGATCTCCATGCCGCCGGCCGAACTGGCCATCACCACCGGACGGCCGGCGGCGCGGTCGAGCACGAGTCCGAGATACAGCTCGCGCGCGATCTGCAGCCCCTGTTCGATGAGCACGCGTTGCACCACCTTGCCCTCGGGGCCGGTCTGGTGCGTGACGAGCTTCATGCCGATCATCGCCGCGGCGAACCGCTCGACCTCACCCATCGTCCTGGCGACCTTGACGCCGCCGCCCTTGCCGCGGCCGCCGGCGTGGATCTGTGCCTTGACGACCACGGGCAGCCCGAGCCGCTGTGCGATGGCGACGGCTTCGTCGGCGTTGTAGGCGACCTCGCCACGCGGCACTGGCACGCCGTAGCGGGCGAGCACCGCCTTTGCCTGGTATTCGTGAATTTTCACGGGATTCCCGGGATGTGACGGGCCCTCAGGGAAAGGTGACGCCGCACCAGCGAAGGGGCCCGTCGTCCACTTCGCTTCGACGCTTGGGGACCAAGCTCACCGAGGATGCTAGCGGGCTGAGCGAAGAAGGTCAAGCCGCCGTCGCTCTTCGGCGTGAGTCTGCCGAAGAGCTGTGGCGGGCCAGGGCCGCCGATCGGGCGTGCCAAGGGACCGCGCGGGGAGGCGCGAGAAGGAAGAAGGGTTGCTTGATTCGAGCCGTCCACATACAATCTCAGGTCGGACTCGACGCTCGGTCCCCTAACGAGTCCGCAGTCCTCGCGTCCTGGACGCCTTGGTTCCAGGCTGGAGTCGCTCAATGGCATCGCGCCCGTCATCGTTATTCTCGACCATCGCTACGAAGATTCTCATCGCGTTGACCGGCCTGAGTCTGGTGGGGTTCCTGTGCGTGCACCTGGCCGGGAACATCCTGCTCTACATCGGGCCGGCGAAGTTCAACGCGTACTCTCACGCGCTCATCACGAATCCGTTTGTCATTCCGGCCGAAGTCGGCCTCACGTTGATCTTCGTGATTCACGTGCTGGAAACGGTGACGCTCTGGTGGACCAACCGCGATGCGCGGCCGATCCCGTACCAGTCGAAGACCTGGGCCCGGGGCAAGAGCCGCAAGTCGCTGGCCTCGACCACGATGATCTGGACCGGGTCCGTGATGTTCGTGTTCCTGGCCATTCACATCGCCACGATGAAGTATGGCGCGTGGTACACGACGAGCATTCACGGTGTCGAGGGCCGCGACCTCTATCGGCTTGTGCGCGACGTGTTCGGCAACCCGCTCTGGGTGGCCTTCTACGTGCCCTGCGTGGGCGTGACGGGCTTTCATCTGTGGCACGGGTTCTCGAGCGCCTTCGAATCGCTGGGCCTCAATCATCCACATCTCACGCCGCGCGTGTTGAAGGTCGGTAAAGTCCTCGCCATCGTCATTGGCGCCGGCTTCGTGTCCCTTCCTCTCGCGCTGTTTTTCATGGGGAGCAGGTCATGAGCGGCCGACCGCAGATTGCCCCGGCAGGCACACGGACGCTCGACTCGCGAACGCCGTCTGGCCCGCTGCCGGAAAAATGGGACAAGTACCGTTTCGACGCGAAGCTGGTGAATCCAACCAACCGACGCAAGTTAACGGTCATTGTCGTGGGCACCGGCCTGGCCGGCGGCGCGGCGGCGGCGACGCTGGGCGAGGCGGGCTACAACGTGCTCAGCTTCTGCATCCAGGACAGCCCGCGGCGCGCGCACAGCATCGCGGCGCAGGGCGGGATCAACGCCGCGAAGAACTACCGGAACGACGGCGACAGCATCACGCGGCTGTTCTACGATACGGTGAAGGGCGGCGATTATCGCGCGCGTGAGGCCAACGTCCACCGGCTCGCGCAGGTCAGCAACAACATCATCGATCAGTGCGTGGCGCAGGGCGTGCCGTTTGCGCGCGAGTACGGCGGGCAGCTCGACAACCGATCGTTCGGGGGCGCGCAGGTGTCTCGCACGTTCTATGCGCGGGGCCAGACCGGCCAGCAACTGCTGATCGGCGCCTATCAGGCCATGATGCGGCAGGTGGGGGCCGGCACCGTCAAGATGTTCCCGCGGTACGAGATGCTGGACCTGGTGGTGGTTGACGGCCGGGCGCGTGGCATCATCGCCCGCAACCTGATCACGGGGAAGGTCGAGCGGTTCGACGCGCACGCGGTGCTGCTGGCGACCGGCGGGTACGCCAACACGTATTACCTCTCAACGAACGCCGTCAATTCGAACGCGACGGCCATCTGGCGGGCGTACAAACGGGGAGCCCTGTTCGCGAATCCGTGCTTCACCCAGATCCATCCGACCTGCATCCCGGTGTCCGGCGACCATCAGTCGAAGCTGACACTGATGAGCGAGAGCCTCCGCAACGACGGCCGCATCTGGGTGCCGAAGACGGCCGGCGACAAGCGACCCGCCATCGAGATCCCGGAACAGGAGCGCGACTACTTCCTCGAGCGGCGGTATCCCACCTTCGGCAACCTGGTTCCGCGCGACGTGGCCTCGCGCGCGTCCAAGGCGGTCTGCGACGAAGGCCGCGGCGCTGGCGAGACGGGCCTCTCCGTCTATCTCGACTTCGCAGATTCCATCAAGCGGCTGGGCGAAGACGTCATCCGGGAGCGTTACGGCAACCTCTTCCAGATGTACGAGAAGATCACCGATGAGAATCCGTATAAGAGGCCGATGCGGATCTACCCGGCGGTCCACTACACGATGGGTGGACTCTGGGTGGACTACGACCTGATGTCGACGATTCCCGGATTGTTCGTGCTCGGCGAGGCGAATTTCTCCGATCATGGCGCGAACCGGTTGGGGGCGAGCGCACTGATGCAGGGCCTGGCCGACGGCTACTTCGTTGCGCCGTCCACGCTGCCGCACTATCTGGCCACCGCATCGCTTCCGAAGATCACGACCGAGCACGAAGCGTTTCGCGAGGCCGAATCCTCCGTGCGGGCCAAGCTCGCGCGGCTGATTTCGGTCAAGGGCGAGAAGACGCCGCACGAAATCCATCGAGCGCTGGGCAAGGTGATGTGGGATCACGTCGGCATGGGCCGCAACGACGCGGGCCTCAAACAGGCCCTGGCGGCCATCCCCGAACTGCGCGAGCAGTTCTGGCGCGAGGTGGCGGTGCCGTCGAGCGGCGAGGAGTTCAGCCAGGTTCTGGAATACGCGGGACGGGTGGCGGACTACCTCGAACTGGGCGAGCTGATTGCGCTCGACGCGCTCGAACGCCGCGAATCGTGCGGCGGGCACTTCCGTGAGGAATACCAGACACCTGACAATGAAGCGCAGCGAGACGATGAGCACTTCGCGCACGCGGCGGCGTGGGAGTTTGCCGGCGAGGGCGCCGTGCCCATCCGCAACACCGAGCCATTGTCGTTCGATTATGTGAAGCCAAGCCAGCGGAGCTACAAGTAGACCATGGACACGATGACCCTTCATCTGCTGGTGTGGCGCCAGCCCACAGCCACAAATCCTGGCCGCATGGTCCCGTACACGGCCGAGCACGTTTCGCCCGACATGTCGTTTCTCGAGATGCTGGATGTGGTCAACGAGGGCCTCATCAAGAAGAGCGAACCGCCCATCGTGTTCGACAATGATTGCCGCGAGGGCATCTGCGGCATGTGCAGCCTCGTCATCAACGGCGTTCCGCACGGGCCCGATCGCGGGTCGACGGTATGCCAGCTCCACATGCGCAAGTTCAAGAATGGCGACACCATCACCATCGAGCCGTGGCGCGCGAAGCCCTTCCCCGTTCAGAAGGATCTGGTGGTGGACCGGGGGGCGCTCGACCGGCTGATTGCCGCCGGCGGTTACGTGTCGGTCAGCACGGGCGGCGCGGCGGATGCCAGCGCGATCCCGGTGCAACGCGATCACGCCGAGACGGCGATGGACGCTGCGGCCTGTATTGGCTGCGGGGCGTGCGTGGCGGCCTGCAAGAACGCGTCGGCGGCGCTGTTTGTCGGCGCCAAGATTTCCCAGCTGGCGCTGCTGCCGCAGGGGCATCCCGAGCGGGCCTCACGCGTGCGATCGATGGTCGCGCTGATGGACGAGATCGGGTTCGGCAACTGTTCGAACGAAGCCGAATGTGAGGCCGTCTGCCCGAAGGACGTCTCCATCTCGAACATCGCGCGCATGCGCCGCGAGTACATCCGGGCGCTGCTCGTCGGCTAGTCACCGTTGCGTGACGCGGCCCGTGCCTTCTCCCTGGCGCGCCGGGTGCGCGGCGATCCGCCGACAATCGCCCGCCGGCCAGCCGGCGTAACCGGAACGCAATCCCGTATCTGCTTGAGCAACCGCGCAGCCAGGGCGGTCGGGTCCTCACCGGGACTCGGTTGCCCCCCGGCCGGCGCCATTAATCGGACTCTCACGCGCGGCCGCCGGGGCCAGCGCACGTAGTCGGTCGTGCCATCAACCGCGCACAACACGACTTGCGCCTCAGGACACCTCGCCGCAAGCACACCGATGCCGCTGCGGGCCCGCACCGGTTCCCCCCGCGACAGGCCGCCTTCCGGAAAAATCGCGACCGCTTCACCCGCCGACAACGCGTCAACAGCCCGATCCAGCGCAGCCGAATCTCCGGCGCCACGGGTGACCGGAAGCTGTCTCAAAAGATTCAGCGCCGATCCAAGGCCGGGGATGCGCCAGAGGTTGGATCGCGCGAGGAAGCGCAGCCGGCGTCTGGGTTTGATCGCCAGCCCAACCACCACCGGATCCCATTGGCTGTCGTGATTGGGCACCACCAGAAGGGGCCCGCCCTCCGGGACACACTCGAGCCCATCGACTCGAAGTCTCCCCCACCACGCGACGGGACGAAGCAACCATGCAGCGAAGTCGTAGAACATGACGTTACGAACCGTCCCAGATGAGGAGGATGCAGACGATATAGGCGCCAGCGGGATACTCGCGACTGCGGATGAAGACGCTGCCGATGCCGCCCTGGCCGAAGCCCGCGACCTCCTGCTCACGGATGGACGCCGCCAGCTGATCGAGATCCGGGCCGGTGATGAAACGGGTCGAGGTGCGCGTGGCGCCGGCAGGCAGCCCCGGCACATCTCGCCCGTCGGCTTTCGCTTCAACCAGTTCGCGGGCGGTCCGGTTGAGATCATCGCTCAGCACGACCGGGCCCAAGCGTGCCTTGGCCCTCGCCTCGTTGAGCGCACCGAGCATCATGGCCCGGACGTCTGCACGCGCGGCGGGCGTGAGGCTCCTGATGAAATCCTCGGTGACGAAGTACATTCCACGTCTTCCGATCGCGACGCCGATCCCGATCGCATCGAACGCCGGATTGAGGATGTTGTCCCGATGGGGAGGACTATCCATGAAGGACTGGTGAATGAGCCTGGCCAGGAACGTGTTGCCTCGACCCACGTTTTCGCCGTTCATGACGAAGGTGAGCCCCGCGCTGATCAACCGCTGAGAGAAGGACGCCCCGCTCTCCGATTCGTGTGACAGAACATCGCGCCTGGCCATGTCCGCGCTATGCGCACGGGCCAGTTCGGTCAGTTCCGGCAGCGCGCGAACGGCCGGCACATTCCTGGCGGCGCGCGCCGCATTGAGCGCCTCAAGAAGTCCACGTTCGATCTCGGCGGTCGAGGGCACCGTGATCTGCATCTGTCGAGCGACACCGTCGCGCACAAGCCCGCCGGACGGCACGAGGCACAAGGCGGCCGTCAACACCACGCTGCAGATCACGACACACGGCGTCATCGCGTCCCGGGCGCCCTCTACCCCTCGGCGAGGATGGGCCTGAGGGTGTCGGCCATGGCCTTGCTGTCGGCATCGCCCGTCACCAGGTCAATCGCGTCCGCACTCGCCACGCCGAGTTTCAGGTCGACAGCACGCGCGATCTGTTCCTGCTCGAAGATCTTACGGCCCATGATCGCCTGATTGGCCCCCAGCGACTTGAGCACCGCGACGCCGACCGCGTCAACCGCGACGCGATCGTCACCGGCGATCATCACGTTGCCCGCCTTCAACTCGCCTCGCGAGGGTCCGCCGTCGGTGAACGCGGCCACGCCATCCAGCACGATGAGGTTCGGTCTGTAGCCGGTGTTGAGCTCGGCAATCATCCGACGCATGTCGGGCGACCGATGCATGCCCCGCCGGATCGACTTGGGCGTCAGCCCGACGGCGAGCTTGAGCGACATGCTGAACACGCCGCCAGACCCGTGCGTCTTGAGGCAGCAGGTCGATACCGTGTACTCGGCATCGACGATCAGGCGCGGCAGAGTGAACCCTTCGGACCAGTGGGAGCCGGCCGCCGGAAACGTCACCCAGTCCTTCTCGGTGTTCTGCTCGTAGTCCACGATGTCGAAGCGGAACTGCTTGGCGAGATCGAACGTGCCCTTCTTCTCCATGACGCCCTGGGTCTGCGGAGGCCCGCTCGATTCGCCCAGCGTCACGCCGCGGGCGTTCAGCGCGTGCAGTTCCGTCACGAGCTGGGACAGCGTGTCGTTGTGCGTCGATCCGGGCGTGTCATCGGCCGAATTGAAGTTCGGCTTGATGACGACCTTCTTGCCCTTGACGGCCTTCAGGTTCAGCAACTTGAGGACGTCGGTCACGCCCCGTTTCCGATCGGTGGTCCTGACGATCGCCACCCGGCTGCGACGAGGTCCCAGCACCTGCGCCAACCCCGAGGTGCCAAGGGCCGGCAGGAGCGCCATGCCTGATGTCACGACGCGGATGAAATCACGCCTGTCGAGGTCGCTAGCCAGCCGTACCATACGTCCTCCGGATAGGGGGTCGGGACGAATCAGTGTCGGCATGCTTTTCTCGTTACAGAATCGCAACGGGCGCTCACGCCAACAGACAGAACCATAGAATTGTAATCTGAACGAGACCTTGTCGATGAATCGTCACGACCTCTACTCCCAGCGGAACAGGAGCACAGGGGGGATGAGCAGCAGAAAACTCAGCACGGTCAGAATCAGCATCAGCGGGAAGAACCATCTCGCCCACCGTTCCCACGGAATCTTCCCCGCTCCGAGCACGCCCATGGTGACAGCGCTGGTCGGCAGGATCGGATTGATGAATTCGCACAACTGGTAGGCATAGACCGCCGTCTGCCGTGTAATCCCAACCAGATCCGCCAGCGGCGCCATGATGGGCATGGTCAGGGCGGCCTGCGCCGTGCCGGAGTGGATGAAGAAATTGATCACGCACTGGATGAGGAACATCACCTGCGCGATCACGCCGACCGGCAGGAGCGACAGTGTGCCGGACGCCGCGTAGAGCATCGTGTCGAGAATCTTCGCTTCCTGCGCGATGACGAGTAATGCACGGGCGCACGCGACGATAAAGACCACGCCGACCATGTCCCTGGCGCCCGCGACGAAGGTGCGGGCAATCCGGCTTGGCCCGAGGCCGCCAACCAGTCCGATCACGATCCCCATCCCGAGAAACAGCACGGCAATCTGGTCGATGTACCACTGCCACTTGAGCACGCCCACGACGAGCAGCACCATCGAGGCGACGAAGAGGGACAGCGCGGCGACATGCCTGGCATCCCACCCGGCATCGGCCACACCGTGTGAAGCGACAGCCTCGCGCTGGAGATCGAGATCACGCACCGGGCTCAGTTCGGGATTCCGCTTGACCCGCCGCGCGTACCACACGACGTACGCAATCGTCACCGCGGTGCCGATCACCCACGACACCAGACGGTACCCGAGCCCGGAGTACAGCGGGATTCCCGCGATGCTCTGCGAGATGCCGACCGTGAAGGGATTGAAGAAGGCGGCCGCAAAGCCGGCAGCGGCGCCGAGGAACGGGATCGACACGCCCACGATCGAGTCGTAGCCGAGGCGGCGCGCCAGCGGGATGAAGATCATCACAAACGGAATGACCTCTTCGGACATGCCGAACACGGAGCCGCCCAGCGAGAAGATCGTCATCAGCAGCGGAATCAGAATCCACTCGAGATACGGCCGGGCGCTGATGGCATCGGTCAGCCGATGGATGCCTGATTCGACGGCTCCCGTCTCCTGGAAGATCGCGAAACTGCCGCCAATCACCAGCAGGAAGCAGATGAGCAGGGCGCCGTCCATGAATCCCTTGATCGGCGATTCGAGCACCATCTGCGGCCCGAGGTACACCTTGGGCACCTCGCGGTAGGTTCCCGCCACGGTGATGTTTCGCGTCCCCTCGCTCGTCTGCACCTTGACGCGCTGGTACTCCCCGGAGGGGACGACCCACGAGACCGCGACCACCAGGATGACCAGCACCATCACCAGCACAAGCGTGTGAGGCATCACCAGCCGGGCGAACAGCGGGGGCGAACAGCGGCGTTCTCTCAGTCGTCATACGTCAGGCCATTCAAACGTCCCCTTCACCAGCACGTGCCGGTCCCGCATCAGCCAGCGTCCCTTCGCGATCGTGCCGCAGATCGCGAGATCGCCCGGATCGAGCAGGACGATGTCCGCGTCAGCACCTGCCGCCAGAGCCCCTTTCCCGCTGAGTTTCAGGATGCGCGCCGGCGTCGAGGTCACGACCTGCAGCGCAATCTCGAGGGGGACCCGCTCGCTGCGCACGGCGTCGCGAACCTCGGCGAACAGGCTCGTCACCCGCCCGATCTCGAGGCGCCGCAACCGCCCCTGCGCGTCGAAATCCGGCAGGCTGCCCTGTCCATCCGACGTAAACGTGATATGTGAGACGTCGACGCCAGCCTCGATCATGGCGCGCAGGCCGGCGCTGCACTTCACCTCGCCCTCGGCAAGGAACGCGGGAACCGTTGACGTGGTCAGATCCACCAGGCCGCCGGACTTCGCATACGCGATCCCCTCCTCGAAGAGGGTCGGATTCCGGTTGATGTGGGTGGGCAGAAACTGCCTGATCGGAATCTCGGTCTCCTCCACCACACGCCGGATGAGCGCGAGACCCCGCGGCCCGTCCCCCATGTGCACGTTGACGATGCCCGCTTTGCCCGAGAGCATCCCGCCCCGGCGGGCCTCGGCGGCCAGGCGCGCGAACTGATCAAAGGTCGGCTGCGAGGATCGGTGATCGGACAGGGCCACTTCGCCGACGCCGATGATCTTGTCGACGAGCAGCAGATCGCGCTCGATACTTCCCGTCAGCGTATACACCGGCACGGCGTAATGGCCCGTGTAGATGAAGGTGCTGATGCCTTCCGCTTCGAGGCCCCTCGCCTTGGCGAGCAACCCGGCGAGGCTGCGCGTCACGCCGTCGGTTCCGAGGCATCCGACGACCGTCGTCACGCCTCCGCGCACGGCATCGGAGAGCGGCATCTCAGGCGTGCGAGTCGCGTACCCGCCCTCCCCGCCGCCGCCCGTCACGTGGACGTGCCCATCAATCAGGCCCGGCACCGCGATGAATCCTCCCGCATCCACCACATCGCAGTACTCGTCGGGGATTCGGATGTCGGGCTCCACGCGCACGATGCGTCCGCCCGCCACGAGGATGTCGCCACGACCGATCTGCGCAGGCGCGTAGATGTCGGCGTTCTTGAGCAGTAACACGGGTTCCCTCAGTGGAAGGGGTCGGACCGAAATATTGTCGCTGTGGATCTCTCGCGACAAGATTGTAGTCGCCCCGAGTGATTCCCTAGAAGACGACAGAATTGTAATCCGAACGAGACCTTGCCGATAATTCGTCCCGACCCCACATTTCCACGATTCTCGGATACGATCCGAAGATTGTCTGTTTGAGGGAGTACCCACCTATGACTCGTCTGTTCCGCGTGATTCTTCCGGCGACGTGGTCGCTGTTTGCGCTGGTGACACCGGCCGCGGCCCAGACCGGTCCGCCCGAGGCTCCGCGCGATACCGGCGCCAGCCTGGCCGCGATCTCGCCCGCGAGCATCGCTGCCGGGCTCGGCGCTTCTCCGCTGGCCGGCGGCGTCCCGACCGGAGCGGTCGCTCCCGGACGCATGCGGCTCTCGCTGCACGACGCGCTCGCGCGAGGCCTCGCGCACAATCTCGCCGCTGTCCTGGGCGAGCAGCGCGTCAAGTCGGCAGATGCCGCCAGGTGGGCGGCCTGGAGCGGACTGCTGCCGACGGTGTCGGCCTCCCTGATGCAGGCCACCGAACAGATCAACCTGGAAGCGTTTGGGATTCCGGTCGCGCCTGGTCAATCCCCGATTGTCGGGCCGTTCGATATTTCGGATCGCCGGCTGTCAGTGACGCAGACGTTGTTCAGTTACGGCGCGATCGAATCTGCCCGCAGCGGCAACGCCATCAAGGCGGCCGCCGCCTACGCCAACCAGGACGTACGCGACCAGGTCGTCGTCGTGGTCGCGGGAATGTACCTGCAACTGGTCTCGACCCAGAGCCGAATCGAAGCCGCGCGGGCGCAGTTGAGCACCGCCCAGGCGCTCTACGACCGGGCCGTCGCGCTGAAACAGGCCGGCATGGCCGCCGGCGTCGAGACGATTCGGGCGCAGGTGCAAGTGGAGAACCAGCGTCAGCGCGTGATCTATTTCGAGAACGAGTTCGCGAAACAGAAGTTGCAGCTTGCGCGCGCCATCGGGCTCCCTCTCCGGCAGGAGTACGATCTGTCTGATCGATTTCCCTACGCCGCACTCGACAATCTGTCTCCGACCGAGGCGATCTCGAGAGCCATGGCGGCACGTGCCGACTACAAGAGCGCAGTGGAGCTGCTGAAGGCGGCCGAGTTCTCGCGCCAGGCCGCTTATGGCAGTCTGCTTCCAACGCTGGGTCTCGCCGCCGATGTCGGCAATATCGGCCAGCAGTGGGGGTCGGCGCTGCGGACCTATTCTCTAGTCGCGTCGATCTCCGTCCCGATCTTCCAGGCGGGCCGAGAACGAAGCCGCATTCTGGCGGCGACGGCATCGTTACGGCAGGAACGGGCGCAACTCGCGGATCTGGCGGCGCGCATCGAGTATGAGGTCCGCGCTGCCCTGCTCGACGTTGACGCCGCCGGCCAGCGCGTCAAGGTCGCCCAGGGGGCGTCCGAACTGGCGGCCCTGCAACTGACACAAGCCCAGGATCGGTTCTCGGCCGGTATTGCCAGTCATGTCGAGGTGGTGCAGGCCCAGGAAGCGGTCGCGACAGCCAGCGACAACCTGATTTCGAGCCAGTTCGCGCACAGTCTCGCCAAAGGCGCTCTCGCGCGCGCCCTTGGGATTGCGGAAGCGTCGGTGGAGCGCTTTCTTGGAGGACAGCAGTAATGGCGTTCATGAATGAGAATCCCCGGGCGCGGGCCGCCGTGATCGGGGTCGTCGTGGTCGGCGCGCTGGTGGGCATCCTGGCGTTCTGGTACTACAGCGGACGGGAATCCACCGACAATGCCCAGGTCGACGGACACATCACGCCGCTCGCGGCGAGGGTTGGCGGCACGGTGCTCGCCGTCAACATTCACGAGAACCAGTTGGTGGAAGCCGGCGCGGTCCTCGTCACGATCGACTCGCGTGATTACGAGGTCGCCCTGGCGCGCGCGCAGGCGGATCTTGCGGATGCGACGGCCGCGCTTGATGCCGCGCGATCGGGTGTCCCCATCACGATGACGACAACGTCGAGTCAGTTGACCACGGCGCGGACGGCCGTGGAGCGCTCGCAGACCGGCATTGACATCGCCGGAAAGGACATCGAGTCGGCGCGGGCGCGACGGGCGTCCGCCCAGGCCAGAGTGCGGGAAGCCCGAGCGAATCAGGCTCGCGCCGCCAAGGACCTGGAGCGCATGAAGCCGCTCGTCGCGAAGGACGAGATATCGCAACAGCAGTTCGACCTGGCCGCAACCGCTGCCGAAGCCGCGGCGGCCAACACGGAGGCCGCCATGGCCGCTCTGGCCGACGCCGAACAGGCTGTCCTGGCTGCCGAAGGGCGCCGGGCGCAGGCGCTTCAGCAGACCCAGCAGGTTCAGGCCGACTTGCGCACCGCCCAGACGGCTCCGGAGCAAGTCACGGTCATCAAGGCGCGCGCCGCGTCGGCCGAGGCTCGCGTGGCCCAGGCGACGGCCGCGCTGCACCAGGCCGAGTTCAACCTCCAGTACACCCAAGTGAAGGCGCCGGTTCGAGGCTACGTGAGCAAGAAGTCGGTTGAACCGGGTCAGGTGATCCAGGCCGGCCAGCCGCTGTGCGCGGTGGTGGCGCTTGACGACATCTGGATCATGGCCAACTTCAAGGAAACGCAGCTAAACGATGTTCGGCCCGGTCAGCGCGCAATCATTCACGTCGACATGTACGGCCAGGATTTCCCCGCCAAGGTGGACAGCCTTTCGGCGGCGACGGGCGCCAGGTTCAGCCTGCTGCCTCCCGAGAATGCCACGGGCAATTTCGTCAAGGTCGTGCAGCGAATTCCGGTAAAGATTCTGCTCGACCAGCCCCCCACGCCCGATCGCGTGCTGCGACCGGGCATGTCGGTCACCGCAACGATCTTGACTCGCTGAATCGTTCGATGCATGACGTGGGCGTCGAACATATTCCCTCAGGACTCAGTGCTGAGCGAGCGTTTATGACAGGATCGCCTCACACGATGCGCAACCGTAACCGCGAGTCGAAGCGCTGACCCCGATGAGCGTCGATTCCCCGACTGCGTCGTTCCAGGGTGGCGCCGGCTCCAGCGGCGACGGCGGCGATGTCCATCCCTGGCTCCAGGCATTGGCGGTGATGGCCGGCACGTTCATGGTCGTGCTCGACAGCACGGTCGTCAACGTGTCGCTGCCCCACATCGCGGGCAGTCTGTCGGCCAGCATTGAGGAATCCACCTGGGCGCTGACGACGTACCTGGCCGCCAACGCCGTGATCCTGCCCATCACGGGCTGGCTGGCCAGCTTCTTCGGGCGCAAGCGGCTGCTGCTGCTGTCGGTGGTCGGCTTCACGGTCACGTCGGTGCTCTGTGGGCTCGCGCAGTCGCTCGGCTTCCTGATTGCCTGCCGCATCATCCAGGGAGCGACCGGCGGCGTGATGCAGCCGTTGTCACAGGCCATCATGCTGGAGGCGTTCCCCCCCCGGAAGCGCGGACAAGCCATGGCCTTCTGGGGGATCGGCATCGTCGTCGCGCCGATTCTGGGACCGCTGCTTGGCGGATGGCTCACCGAGAATCTCAGCTGGCGATGGGTCTTCTATATCAACGTGCCGGTTGGCGTTGCGGCCTTCTTCATGGTCGAGGCGTTTATCTTCGACCCGCCGTACATCCGCCGGCTGTCGTCGCGCGTGGACTGGTGGGGCCTGACGCTGCTCGGGATCGGGATCGCGGCGCTTCAGATCGCGCTCGATCAAGGCCAGAAGGAGGATTGGCTCTCCTCGAGTTGGATCGTCGTGCTGCTGGTCGTCGCAGCAGCGGGGTTGATCGGCCTGATCATCCGCGAACTGCTGGTCTCCAACCCCGTCGTCGACTTCCGGATTTTCAAGGAGCGCACATTCACGGCCGGCGTGCTGCTGATGACGCTGCTCGGATTCGTCCTCTACGGCAGCCTGGTCATCATGCCGGTGATGTTGCAGACGCTGCTCGGCTATTCGGCGGTGGCCGCCGGCAACGCCATGGCTCCTCGGGGTGTCGGCACGCTGCTGGTGATGCCGTTTGTGGGCATCCTGATCGGCCGTCTTGACCCGCGGAAGATCCTGGCCGCGGGGTTCATCCTGACCGGCGTCACGTTCTTCTGGCTGGGCCAGTTGAACATGGACGTCGGCTATTGGGACATTTTCTGGCCACAGGTGTTCCAGGGCGTGGGTCTCGGCATGCTGTTCACGCCGCTGGCGACGGTGTCGATGGATCGCATCTCGCGCGAACACATGGGCAACGCGACCAGCCTGTTCAACCTGATGCGGAACATCGGCGGGGGCGTGGGTATCGCCGTCGTGCAGACGCTGCTGGCCCGCCAGCGCCAGACGCACACCAGCGTGCTGGTCGCGCACGTCACTGGCTACGATGTGGGCTCGCAGCAGTTTCTCGCGGGCCTGACATCCGCGTTTGTCGCGCGTGGATCCGACGCCGCGACGGCCGTCCAACGGAGCTACGGCGCCGCGTTCGGGATGGTGCAGCGGCAAGCGGCCATGATGGCGTTTATCGACATCTTCTGGATAATGGGACTGGTGTTCATCGCCCTGCTCCCGCTGATTCTCCTCATGCGCCGGCCAGCCCACCATGGGCCCGGCCCGATTGCAGCGCCCGAGTAGCCGACCGCCCGAGCCCGCCCCTGGGCCGGCGAGATGGCCACTCCCGGAGTGATTACAGTTTTGTAATTACTCCCGGAGTGATTGGCCGGTCGCTAATTACTCCCGGAGTGATTACAGTTTTGTAATTACTCCGGGAGTGATTACCCAGTCCCTAATTACTCCGGGAGTGATTGTTCTCTGCCAGGGATCCGATCGGCGGGGGATCGCGTCCGAATAGTGCGGGGGTGGCGGTGGGCGGGTGGGTCCGGATTTGCGGGAGCAGACATGTCAATTCGACCAATCAAGCGGCTCATGAAGTCCAGGCCGACGATTGAAGGAGCCGGCGTGCGTCTGCGGCGCGGCTTCGGGTTTGGCGACACCGAGACGTACGACCCTTTCCTCCTGTTCGACGACTTTCGAGGCGACGATCCGGACGACTACCTGGCGGGGTTTCCCTGGCATCCCCACCGTGGCATCGAGACCATCACCTACGTGCTCGCGGGTGCGGTTGAACATGGCGACAGCCTTGGCAACAAAGGTTCGCTCGGCCCCGGCGACGTCCAGTGGATGACGGCCGGCAGCGGCATCATTCATCAGGAGATGCCGCGCGGCGACGTGCAGGGCCGGATGCACGGGTTTCAGCTCTGGGCAAATCTCCCGTCGTCTCTGAAGATGACCGCCCCGCGGTATCAGGACATCAGGGCGAATCAGATCCCTGAGGTGACCGACGACGATGGCACGCGCGTGAGAGTGGTGTGCGGCACCTTCCGGGGCGTGAGCGGGCCCGTCGATCGCGTGGCGGCCGAGCCGCAGTATCTCGATGTGTGGGTGCCCCCAGGACTGGATCGCCGGCTGGCGGTCGAAACAACGCGCCATGCCTTCGCGTACGTCTTCGAAGGATCTGGCCGCTTCGGGCACGCGTCAGAACCGCAGCCAGTTCCGACCGAACGAGTTGGCCGGCAGGCGCCGGGCGGCATCGAGTTCGCCGACAACCGTTCGCTCGTGCTGTTCGATTCCGGCGATGAGGTGGCTGTGCGGGCAGGAGACCAGGGAGTCCGCTTTCTGCTCGTGTCTGGCGCGCCGCTGCAGGAACCGGTGGCATGGCGCGGCCCGATCGTAATGAACACGCAGGACGAGTTACGGACGGCATTCGAGGAGTACCAGAACGGGACGTTTCTCAAGCACGGGCAGGCGGCGGCAAGACAATCACTCCGGGAGTGATCATTCTCGACACGCCGACGCCCGGGGAACCGAACGGTTCGCCCGGGCGTCATGATATGCGAGCGTTTCCGAGAGGCCCGTGCTACTTCGCTGCCAGGACCTCGTTGGCGGTCTTCTTGACGGCCTCGACCGACTTCGCGAACGCGGCTTTCTCGGCCTCGGTCAAATCGAGTTCGATGATCTTCTCGACGCCGTTTCTGCCCAGAACGACCGGTACGCCCACAAACAGGCCCTTGACGCCGTACTCGCCCTCGAGCAGCACGCAGGAGGCGACAATTTTCTTCTTGTCGTAGACAATCGCTTCCACCATCTCCATGGCGGCGATTGCGGGTGACCAGAACGCCGAGACGCCAATCAGTCCGACGATTTCGCCGCCCGCCTTGCGCGTGCGGGCCTCGATCGCGCTCAGGGTCTTCTCGTCCACGAACTTCTCCACCGGCATCCCGCCCACGCGGCAGCAACTCCGGATGGGCACCATGTCGTCGCCGTGGCCGCCGAGCACCAGCGCCTCGACGCTCTCGACCGACACGCCCGCGGCCTGCGCCACGAAGTAGCGATAGCGCGCCGAATCCAGCGCCCCGGCCATGCCCATCAGCTTGTGCTTGGGAGGGTTCAGCTTCTGGTTCAGCCTGAACACGATCGCATCGAGCGGATTGGCGATCGAGATGACGATGGCGTTCGGGCAGAACTTCCTGACGGCCTCGGCGACCGCATCGGTAATCTGCAGGTTGACGGCGAGCAGCTCTTCCCGGCTGGGGTAGGTTCCATCGGGCCGGACGGAGCGCGGCACACCGGCCGTATTGACGATGAGGTCGGCGTCCTGCAGGACGTCATATTCCTTGCCCGCGACGAACTTCACGTCGCTGTCGATCATGGGCGTGCCTTCCGCGATATCGAGACACTTGCCCTTGGCAACGTCGGGACCTTTGACGTCCACGAGCGCCACCGTCGCCGCCAACCTGCGCTGGAACAGTTCCTGAGCCAGCACGCCGCCGATATTTCCGCCGCCGATGAGTCCGATCTTCTTGAGCATCGTACGAGTCCTTCCCGGGGGGCGGGCCAAAGCCTGTGTATGTCCACACAACTCGACAGCGAGTGATTATATCGCAAGCCCCACGGCATCCACGACGTCAATCGGCGCCAGGCAGGGCGGCGAACCGCCGACCGTGCGCGCTCCTCATGCTATGATTCGCCGTGCACCCTTCGGCGCCCCGCGACGCTGCCCCGCCCCACGCCAATCCGCAGGTTTCGGTCATCATCCCGGCCCGCTACGCTTCCACCCGGCTTCCCGGCAAGCCGCTGGCCGACATCGGCGGTCAGACGATGATCGAACGCGTGTACCGGAGGGCGGCGGCGGCCCATGGTGTCTCGCGGGTCGTGGTGGCCACCGACGACGACCGGATCGTCGGCGAGGTCCGGGCGTTCGGCGGCGAGGCGGTGATGACCAGTCCAGCCCACCAGAGCGGCACGGACCGGATTGCGGAAGTCGCCCGCCAGCTGGAGTCCGACCTCATCGTCAACGCGCAGGGCGACGAGCCTCTGCTCGCGCCCGAGGCGATCGAGCAGGCCCTCGCGCCCATGATCGCGGATGCGTCGATCGTGATGGCGACGCTTGGCGCCTCCCTCGACCAGGAACGGGATTTCGCCAACCCGAATGTCGTCAAGGTGCTGGTTGACGGCCACGGCTTCGCCATCTATTTTTCCCGAGCCGCGGTGCCGTTTCGCCGCCAGGAGACGGCGCTCGGCCCGTCGGTCCTGAAGCACATCGGGTTGTATGTCTACCGCCGCCCATTCCTGCTCGCGCTGGCCGCGCTTCCCCGCACGCCATTGGAACAGGCGGAATCGCTGGAGCAGCTGCGGGCGATCGAACACGGCTACCGCATCAAGGTTGTCCACACCCCCTATCAATCCGTCTCGGTCGACACTCCCGAGGATCTCGAGCGCGTCCGCCGGCTGGCAGCGGACGAACGGCTCACGTGAGAGACGCCATGGAACGAAATCAGCGGCCACCAGTCAAGTACATCTTCGTCACCGGCGGCGTGGTGTCGTCGCTGGGCAAAGGGCTGGCGGCGGCCTCAATCGGCTGCCTGCTCGAAGGACATGGCTATCGGGTCACGCTCCAGAAGCTTGATCCGTATATCAACGTCGATCCGGGCACGATGAGCCCGTACCAGCACGGCGAGGTCTATGTCACCGACGACGGCGCCGAGGCCGATCTTGATCTGGGGCATTACGAGCGGTTCACCAACACGCGAACCACGCGCAACCACAACTGGACCACGGGGCGCGTCTACATGTCGGTGATTCAGAAGGAGCGGCGCGGCGATTATCTGGGACGCACGATCCAGGTAATTCCGCACATCACCAACGAGATCAAGCAGTGCGTCGAGGGCGTCGCCAAGGACGTTGACGTGGTCATCGTCGAGATCGGCGGCACCGTCGGCGACATCGAAAGCCAGCCCTTTCTCGAGGCCATCAGGCAGCTTCGGCAGGATGTCGGCCGCGAGAACACGCTGTACGTCCACTTGACGCTCGTGCCCTTCATCGGGACAGCCGGCGAACTGAAGACCAAGCCGACGCAGCACAGCGTGCGCGACCTCCGGTCACTGGGCATCCAGCCCGACATTCTGCTCTGCCGCACGGACCGCGCCCTGCCGGGCGACATCAAGCGCAAGATCGCGCTCTTCTGCGACGTCGCCGAAGAGGCCGTGATCACGGCGCGGGACGTGGACAGCATCTACGAGGTGCCGCTGGCGTTTGCCGACGAGGGGCTCGATCGAATCGTGCTGAAGTATCTGCACCTGCCGCAGACCGAGAAGAACATGACCGCGTGGGAGGATCTGGTCGGCCGGATCAAGCACCCCGAGCGCGACATCGCGATCCACGTGGTGGGCAAGTACGTCGAGCTGACCGATTCATACAAGAGCCTCAATGAAGCGCTGTACCACGGCGGGTTCGCCCATCGCGCGCGTGTCAGGTTCCACTGGGTTGAGGCCGAGGCGCTCGAACGTGACGGCGGCGAACATCTGCTCGATGACGCCGATGGCATCCTCGTGCCCGGGGGATTCGGCATCCGTGGCACCCGCGGCATGATGCGGGCGGCCCGCATCAGTCGCGAACGCCGCATTCCGTATTTCGGGATCTGCTACGGGTTCCAGTGGGCGGCTGTGGATTTTGCCCGGACCGTGTGCGGCCTGGAAGGCGCCGATTCAACGGAGTGCGACGAGCAGGCCCCGCACAAAGTGATCTACAAACTGCGGGACCTGCTGGGCATCGATGAGCTCGGCGGCACGATGCGGCTCGGGCAGTACCCCTGCGAGATCGTGCCGGGCTCTCTCGCCCACCGTATCTACGGCACCACAACGATCTCGGAGCGCCATCGGCATCGCTACGAGTTCAACAGGTTGTACGAACAGATCCTCGTGGACCACGGCGCGCGCATCTCGGGCAAATCGCCCGACGGCAAGTTTGTCGAAATCCTGGAGCTTCCCGATCACCCGTGGTTTGTGGCGGTGCAATTCCACCCCGAGTTCCTCTCGAGACCGCTGCGCCCGCATCCGCTGTTTGCCAGCTTCGTTGAGGCGAGCCTCGCGCACCAGACGCAGCGTGTGAACGCCCGCCGGGCAGAATCAGTTGTGTGAGGGAAGGACTCGTCACCCTGGCGCAAGCCAGGGTCCAGAGAGGTACACGGCTGTCCGCCTCCGCGCGAAGCGCTATGGCGAGACCTCGACGAAGCCCAACGAGCGAAGTCGGGGATTCCGGCTTTCGCCGGAATGACGGAAGAGGGCACTATAATATCCATCGTGACACCGGTAAACCTTGGTTCCGTGACGATCGGCGGCGGGGGTCCGCTGGTTCTGGTCGGCGGCCCGTGCGTGATCGAGAGCGAGGCGCACGCCGTCAGTCTGGGCTCGGCCATCGCGGCGATCGCCAGCCGCTGCGGCGTCCCGTACATTTTCAAGGCGTCGTTCGACAAGGCCAACCGAACGTCGCTGCGCTCGTTTCGAGGCCCCGGGCTCGACGACGGCCTGCGCGTCCTCGCCGCAGTCAAGACCGCGATCGGCGTGCCCGTGCTGACCGACATCCATGAGCCGTGGCAGGCGGCGCGGGCGGCGGAGGTGGCAGACGTGCTGCAGATTCCCGCCTTCCTGTGCCGGCAGACCGATCTGCTGCTGGCGGCGGCCCGCACGGGAAAGGCGGTCAACATCAAGAAGGGCCAGTTCCTCTCGCCGCACGACGTGCGGCATGCCATCGAGAAGATTACGTCGACGGGCAATCGTCAGATCGTCGTGACCGAACGCGGCGCGTCGTTCGGCTACAACAATCTGGTGGTGGACATGCGATCGTTTCCGATCCTCAGGGGCTTCGGGTTCCCGGTCGTGTTCGATGTCACGCACAGCCTGCAACTGCCGGGCGGCGGCGACGGCGTGACCGCCGGGCAGGCGCAATATATCGACACGTTGGCGCCGGCCGGCGTGGCCGCGGGCATCGACGGCGTATTTCTCGAGATCCACGAGCATCCGGCCGCTGCGAAGAGCGACGCGCAGAATGCGCTGGCGCTTGACGCGCTGGAACCGCTACTCCGCCTGCTGGTCGGTATCGACACGCTGCGCCGCGGGTGGGATGGGAGCCGGCCGTGACGATTGACCTGGATCTGGCGCGCAAGGTCCTCACCATCGAAGCCTCGGCGGTGCTCGGCCTGGTCGACCGGGTTGACGACCGATTCTCGCAGGCCGTGTCCCTGCTTTACCAGTGCCAGGGCCGAGTCATCCTCACGGGCATGGGCAAGTCGGGCATCATCGCGCGGAAGATCGCGGCCACCTTCACGAGCACGGGCACGCCAGCGTTCTTTCTCCATCCGGCAGAGGCCGTGCATGGCGACCTGGGCGTGGTTCAGAGCCAGGACGTCATCGTGGCGCTGTCGCACACAGGAGAAACGGCCGAGCTGCTGCGGCTGCTCGAGACCATCCGCCGGATTGGCGCCAAACTCGTGGCGATGACCGGGTCGCCCGTGTCGACGCTCGGGCGCGCCTCGGATATCGTGCTCGACTGCGGAGTGAGCGGGGAGGCCTGCCCGCTCAATCTCGCGCCGACGGCCAGCACGACGGCGGCGCTCGCGATGGGCGACGCGCTCGCGATGGTGTTGCTGGTGGCCAAAGGGTTCCGGCAGGAGGATTTCCAGTACCTCCATCCGGGCGGCGGGCTTGGCAAGCGGCTGATGCGGGCCGAGGCGCTGATGCACACGGGGGCGCAGACGCCGGTGGTGCCGCTGGACGCGCCGATGTCGGTTGTGCTGGCCGAAATCTCGGGCAAGCGGCTTGGCATGACCTGCGTCACCAGCGCGGATGGACGCCTGGCCGGCATCATCACTGACGGCGACATCCGGCGTCACCTGATTGATGGCGGCCTGCTCCAGCGGCGGGCGGCGGACGTGATGACGGCGGCGCCTGTGGCCATCGAGCGGTCGCTTCTGGCCGTGGAGGCGCTCGCCATGATGGAACGGAGCAAGATCACCTCACTCGTGGTCGTCGACGCGGATGGCAGAGTGGAGGGCGTGCTGCACCTGCACGACCTCTGGCGCACGCAGATGTTCTGATGGAATCCTACACAACGTTCCTTGCGGCGCTCGTCGCTTTGCTCATCGGTCTTGCGGCCGGCAAGGCCTGGGAGCGCTACAAGCTGCGTGAGGGCCGCTGGATCGATCGGCGGAAAGCGCGCGAGTCGCCCCACTACATTCTCGGGCTCAATTTCCTGGTCGCCAACCAGATCGACCGCGCGATCGACGAATTGAGCCGGGCGGCCCGCCTGCAGCCGGATGCGCTCGAGATCGAGATGATCCTGGGCAACCTGCATCGCGAGAAAGGGCAGGTGGGCAGGGCGATCACGATCCACCAGGCCTTGCTGCAGCGGCCCAAGCTCACACATCTCGAGCACGCGTACATCCTGCTCTGTCTCGGCCTGGACTATAAACGGGGCGGCTTCGTCGATCGCGCCCTCGAGGCGTTCCACGAGGTGCTTCGGCTGGATCCGCAGAATCCGTACGCGCTGGTGAACCTCGAGAAGCTGCACGAAGAGCAGCACCAGTGGCACGACGCGCGCGACGTGCGCCAGCGCCTCATCGCCGTGACTGACGAATCCGAACAGCCGCGTCACCAGCAGATCCTGGCGTTTCTCGAGAACGAGATGGGCCGCGACAAACTCAAGCAGCTCGACTACGCCGCGGCGGCTGAGCACTTTCTGTCGGCGATCAACCTGGATGAGCGGGTGATCCCGGCTCACCTGAGCCTGGGTGACGTGCGGTTCTCGGATGGGAACTTCGCCGCTGCCGAGGCCGCCTGGGATCGGGTCGCGGAAGTGGCGCCGGAGCGCGCGTACCTGGCGTTCGAACGTCTCGAGTCGCTGCTGTTGACGCAGCCCGACTCGCCGCGGTTCCAGGCGCTCTGCCAGCGGCTGATCGCGGCCAATCCGCAGGACTGGCGTGCGCACACGGCGCTGGCTCGACACCTGCTTCGACGCGGTTCTGGCCACGAGGCTCTGGAGCTGCTGTTCGAAGCGCTGTCACACAGCCCCCACGCCATCAAGGTCCATCAGGACATCTGGCACACCCTGGTCGCCCTGGGGCTCGATGCGTCGCTGGTCACCCGCTACATCGAGCTCACGCGGCAGTCCGTCTTCTATCTGGATCCGCACGTCTGCCAGCGATGCCACTACCGGAGCACCGAACTGCTCTGGCAGTGCCCGCATTGTCACGAGTGGGATTCGTTTGTCGAGGATCGGATCGCACCGGCGCAGGAAGTCAAGCCCCCGCATCCCGCATGAGCGCGCGCCAGACCTCCGTGGTCCGGTTGCGTGTATCGTCGAGCGTGCCATCGGTCCAGATGACATAGCTGGCGCGCTGGATTTTCTCGTCGAGCGGGATCTGCGCGGCCACGCGCTGCCGCACCTCCGACTCGGGCAGCTTCGACCTCCGCATCACCCGCCGGATCTGGGCCTCCGGCGCGCAGGCCACAACGAGAATCCTGTCGAAGTCGGCGGCTTTGCCACTCTCGAACAACAGCTGGATCTCCGCCACCGCCATCACGCTGCCTCGCCCCGCCTGTGCGGCCATCCACGCCTGAATGGTCCGGTAGACGTCCGGGTGGATGATGGCTTCGAGATCCCGCCTCGCCTGATCGTCGCCAAACACGATCCGACCGAGCTCGCGGCGGTCGATGTTGCCGTCGGGAAGCAGCACCCGCTCGCCGAACCGCATTCGGACGGCGGCCGCGCCTGCCGTGCCCCTGGCCATCACCGAATGTGCGACCGGATCGGCATCGAGCACCGGCACTCTGAGTTCGGCCAGGGTGACGAGCACCGCGCTCTTGCCCGTGCCGATTCCGCCGGTCATCGCGACGCGCAGCATCGAGCGCTACCTGACTGAGCGAGCCTCGGCGGCCCGCACGGTGTTGGCGAGGAGCAGGGCGATCGTCAGCGGCCCGACGCCGCCCGGCACGGGTGTCAACGCGCCGGCCACCTCAGCGACGGCAGGATGCACATCGCCGACAACAAGCGATCCGTTTCTCGTGAATGCCGCACGCCTCGGCGATTCCGGCGCAAACAGCGCCTCGACCAGCGCGGGGTCGGTCACCTGCGTCGTACCGACATCGACGACGACGGCGCCAGGCTTGATGAAATCGCGCGTCACAAACGCCGGCTTGCCAATCGCCGCGACGAGAATGTCGGCCGTTCGCGCGATTCCCGGCAGGTCGCGCGTCCGCGAGTGACAGATCGTGACGGTCGCGTGGCGGTGCAGCAGCATCAGGGCCATCGGCTTTCCCACGATGTCGCTGCGGCCGATGACGACTGCGTGCGCGCCCTTGATGGGCACGCCGTAGCGTTCGAGGATCTCGATGACGCCGGTGGGGGTGCAGGCAGCGAGGCCGCCGCGGTTCTGCACGAGCCGCCCGACATTGACGGTGGTAAATCCGTCCACGTCCTTCGCCGGATCGATCGCGTCAACGACGCGGATCTCAGCATCCTCGCCCATGCCCTCCGGGAGCGGCGACTGGACCAGGACCCCGTCGATGTCGTTCCGGCCGTTGAGACGAACGACCACATCGAGGACGTCCTGCACCGGGCTGTCGGCTTCGACGCGGATCAGTTCGGCATGAAGGCCGATCTCCTCGGCCTTTTTCACCTTGTTCCGCACGTAGATCTCGGAAGCCGGATCGTGGCCAGCCAGCACGATGCCCAAGCCTGGCGGCCGACCCATCGCGGCCGTGATGGCCGCGATCCGGGGCCTGAGCTCGTCCCGAATCGAGGCAGCGACCGAGGTCCCATCGAGGATGCGCGCGGCCATCGTGGACGTTCCTCCCCGGATCAATCAAGCGGCCTGCGCCGCGACCGCTTCGAGTTCGCGAAGTCCGTCGGTGCGGCCGAGCACGACCAGCTGGTCTCCAGCCTGCATCACCGCGTCCGCCGGAGGGTTGAACTCCATTCGTCCGGCCCGGCGCTGGATCCCCACCACGATGAGGCCGAACCGCTGACGCACATTGGCCTCCATAATCGTCTTGCCGACCAGCCCGCTGTCGTCGGCGATGGTGACCTGTTCGATGGCGAGTTCGAGGTTGCCGGATCGAGTCGCGAGTTCGAAGAAGTCGACAACGGCAGGGCGGAGCGCCGTCTGCGCGAGTTCCCGCGCGCCGATCCGGTACGGCGACACGACTCGGTTGGCGCCCGCGCGCAGAAGCTTACGCTCAGCGTCCTCGGTCTCGGCCCGGCCGATGATGTACAGATCCGGCCGGATGTCGCGGGCGGCCATCACGGCGTACACGTTCTCGGCGTCGGTCCCGACCGCGGCGATCAATCCCCGTGCCCTGTCGATGCCCACGCGCCTCAGCACGTCATCGCTGCTCGCGTCGGCCAGCACCGCGAGACCGTGCTGTTCGATGACCTCGTGCACGCGTTCCGGATCGCGTTCGATGACCACGAAGGGCACGTGCTGCCGGCGGAATTCCTCGGCGATGGTGCTGCCGATCCGGCCGTACCCGCACACAATGAAGTGATCGCGCAGTTGTTCGAGCATACGCTGCCGCCGCCGGCGCTCAAGGCGCTGGTGCAGCCCTCCCTCGACCACGAGTGACGCCAGCAGCGCGAACGCGTAGAACGCCGTCCCGACGCCAGCGACGATCACGCAGACCGTAAAGACCTGGCCCGCCCGCGTAAGCGGATGCACTTCCCCGAACCCGACCGTCGTGATGGTCGTCGCGGTCATGTAGAACCCGTCCCACAGGGACCAGCCTTCGAGAACCGCGTAGCCTATCGTCCCGCCGATCAGCACCGCAAGCAAAAGGGCGACGGCCAGCCACGGCCCGCGGACCCGGCTGAACCAGTCGCCCTTCGACATACCACACGCCCGCAGTCTAGCCCTTGGCGCCGGCCGCGAGCCGCTTGCTCAGCTCGCTGTGGCGGCGGCCATACCCGAAGTAGATGGCGATGCCGATGATCATCCACACGATCAGCCGCTCCCAGGTGGGCAGCGGCAGGCTGGCCATCAGCGCCAGCGACACAAGCGCCGACAGGATCGGCACCAGCGGCACGAACGGCGTGCGGAACGGCGCGATGACGTCGGGCCGGTTTTTCCGGAGGAAGATGATCCCGAGCGACACGATGACGAAGGCCAGCAGCGTCCCGACGCTCACCAGTTCGCCCAGGATGCTGATCTTCGTGAACCCCGCGGCGAGCGCCACGGCGACGCCCGTCACGATGGTCGTGATGTGCGGCGTGCGGAATCGCGGGTGGATCTTCTTTGCCCAGGCCGGCAGCAGCCCATCGTGGGCCATTGAGTAGAAGATGCGCGGCTGGCCGAGCATCATCACCACCATCACCGAGCTCAAGCCGGCAATGGCGCCGAGCTTCACCATGAACGGCAGCATGTCGATGAACCACGCCCAGCCCGTCCCCTGCGCCTGCACCCTCGCGGCGTCGATCGCGACCGCCATCGGTGCCGGCACGCCCAACTGCGTGTAGGGCACGAGGCCGACCATGACGAGCGACACGGCAATGTAGAGCACCGTGCAGATGACCAGTGATCCCAGAATCCCGATCGGCATGTCGCGCCGCGGGTTCTTCGCTTCCTGCGCGGCCGTCGACACGGCATCAAACCCGATGTACGCGAAGAAGATCACGCCGGCTCCCCGGGCGATGCCACTCCACCCGAAGTAGCCGAACTCCCCGGTGTTGGCCGGGATAAACGGCGTCCAGTTCGCCTTGTTCACGAACGCGGCGCCGGCAATGATGACCAGGATCACCACGGCGACCTTGATAATGACGATGACGGAGTTGACGTCGGCGGATTCCTTGATCCCGACAATCAGGAGCATCGTCACGGCGATCGTGATGAGGACGGCCGGCAGATTGAAGACCGCCGTCACCGACGTGCCATCCACGAGCGTGACGACAGTCCCGGGCGCCGCACTCAGAGCGGCGGGAAACTGGATGCCGAAATCGTGGAGGAAGCTGACCACATAGCCCGACCAGCCGACAGCCACCGTGGCCGCGCCGAGGGCATATTCGAGGATCAGGTCCCACCCGATGATCCAGGCGAAGAACTCGCCCAGCGTCGCGTAACCGTACGTGTACGCCGAGCCCGCGATCGGCACACTCGACGCGAATTCCGCGTAGCACAGGCCCGCCAACGCACTGGCCACTCCGGCCAGCACCATCGACAGCACGATCGCCGGCCCGGCGTACTGCGCGGCCGCCTGCCCGGTCAGGACGAAGATGCCCGTCCCGATAATCGCGCCAATGCCAAGGGTAATGAGGTTGACGGGTCCGAGCACGCGCTTCAGGCTATGCTCACCGGTCTCGGCCGCCTCGGCCCTCAACTGCTCCATCGACTTGCATGACCACATCGACATCAGATGGTCCTCCAATTCCGCAACACGAACGCGCCCGGGGTCCAGAGCTCACACTCAGGCGCCGTAACCGACAGGGTGCGGGCATTATACATGGAGAGGCGGCGGGATTCCCGCCTTCGCCGGCGCGCGGCGCGACCGGCTGGCGGGACAGGCGCGATTCTGGATCAGGGACTTGAAGTGAACGCCAGACGAGACACACGGGCCCCGGTTCCGGCCACGCTGGAGCGTGGCGATCCCAGGGGGGAATCGTAGGGGCACGGCATGCCGTGCCCTACCGAGATGCCAGCTGGGACAGAAAGGCCCTCGCCCGGCCGGCGGGATCGCCCGTCGACAACAGGTCGGAGACAATCGCCACCGAATCGGCACCCGCGCCAATTACGTCCGGAGCGGAGTCAAGCGTGATGCCGCCGATGGCGACCAACGGCAGTCGGGTCGTGTGTGTCTCGGTGGCGTAATCGGCGAGGACCAGCGCAGCCCGTCGCACCAGATCCAATCCTCCCGCGGGATAGCCGGTGTCTTTCGTGCCGCTGGCAAATACCGGTCCCACCGCCAGGTACGAGATCGGTTCTGTCACACCCTCTGCGATCTGATTGTCGGTGTAAGTCGAGAGCCCGATCAGCGCGCTGGCGCCAAGCCAGTCGCGCGTTCGTCGCGGCGGCAGGTCGTCTTGTCCGACGTGCACCCCATCAGCGGTCGCCATCACGGCAACATCGACGCGGTCGTTGATGATGATGCGCGCCCCGGCTGACCGGCCGCGGCCGACCACCTCCCCGGCCCATCGCAGGAAGTCCCGTCCGGATGCGCGTTTGGCTCGGAGTTGAATCAACCGAGCGCCGCCATCGATGAAGGCACCGGCCAGATCGGTCACGGTCCATCCGAAACGCGCCGCGACCTCGGCATCGACGATGGCATAGAGGGCCGGGAATCGGGTTTCGGGGTTCGGGATTCGGGGTTGGGCGCTCACACCGCTTCGGCCAGGCCGTTCGCCTTCGGCGTCACCGCGAGGAATCGTTCCATGAAGCCGGTATCCAGTCTGCCGGCGACGAAGTCCGGGGACGCCAGAATCCGGCGATGAAGCCCGATGGACGTCTTGATGCCCTCGACGATGGTCATGTCGAGCGCCCGCCTCATCCGCGCGATCGCCTCTTCGCGGTCCCGGCCGTATGCCATCAGCTTGGCAATCATCGAATCATAGTACGGGGTCACGGTGGCCTCGGCGTACATGGCCGTGTCGACGCGAATCCCAGGTCCGCCGGGGATGCTGAACGTCCTGATCGTGCCCGGCGACGGGATGAACGTGTCGGGACATTCGGCATTAACGCGACACTCGATCGCGTGCCCGGTAAAGACGATGTCGGACTGCTTGAACGACAGCCGTTCGCCGGCGGCGATGCGGATCTGCTCTTTGACGATGTCGATGTTGGTCACCAGTTCGGTGACGCCGTGTTCGACCTGGAGCCGCGTGTTCACTTCCATGAAGTAGAACTTGCCTTCCCGGTCGAGCAGGAATTCGAACGTACCCGCGTTGGTGTACTGCACGCGGCGCGCCGCGTCGACGACCAGGGCTCCCATCTTCCGGCGCATCTTGGCGGTCAGAGCCGGCGACGGCGATTCCTCGATGAGCTTCTGGTGGCGGCGCTGAATGGAGCATTCGCGTTCGCCCAGGTGCACGATGTTGCCGGCATGATCGCCGAGGATCTGGAATTCGACGTGCCGAGGATGCTCCAGGTACTTCTCGACGTACACGTCCGGCACGCCGAACGCCGCCTCGGCTTCGCGCGAAGCGGTCCGGAAGGCCCGGGCCATCTCTGAGGGAGTGCCGACGACGCGCATGCCGCGGCCGCCGCCCCCGGCGGTGGCCTTGATGATGACGGGATACCCGATGTCCTGGGCGACCTTCAGGGCCTGATCTTCGCTGTCGAGCGTCCCCTCCGACCCCGGAAGCACGGGCACGCCCGCCTTCTTCATCGCCCTGCGGGCGCGGGCCTTGTCGCCCATCAGGCGGATCACCTGCGGATTCGGCCCGATGAACTTGATGTGGCAGGCCTCGCAGACCTCAGCCAGATACGCGCTTTCGGACAGGAACCCGTAACCGGGGTGGATCGCGTCGGCGCCCGTGATCTCGGCTGCGCTGATGATGGCCGGCACGTTCAGATAGCTGTCGGTGGCTCGGGGCGGGCCGATGCACACGTCCTGGTCGGCAAACCGGACATGCAGCGTCTCTTCGTCGGCTTCCGAATACACGGCGACGGTCTTGATGCCCAGTTCCCGGCACGCCAGAATGACGCGCAGAGCGATCTCACCACGATTGGCGATCAGGATCTTCTTGAACATCACTTCACCTTGACAGCGAACAGACGTTCTCCGTACTGCACCGCCTGGGCGTTCTCCACGTACACGGCGACGATCTCGCCGTCGTAGTCGCTCTCGATCTCGTTCATCAGCTTCATCGCTTCGATGATGCAGAGCACCTGGCCCTTCTTCACGTGTGCGCCAGTTTCGACAAACGGCGGCGCCCCGGGTTCGGGCGCCCGGTAAAAGGTCCCGACAATGGGCGACTTGACGATGGCCATGTCCGCGCCAACAGGTTCGGTGCTCGACGCCGGGCGGGCTTCGGCAGGCCGTGCGACGGCCAGCGGAACGACCCCGGCCGCCACGGCTGGCAGTGCCGGGTAGGACGGCCCGCTTTGCACGTGAACGACCTGTGGGGCGCCCGCCTTCTTGACCTTGATCTTGGTCCCATCCACCTCGAGCTCGAACTCGGTCAGATCGTGCTCACGCACCAGCTCGAGGATGCTACGAATCTCGTCGACATTCATGGTTCTACACCACCAGAAGCTTGCGCGACACGTGGGTCAGCAGTTCGACTCCGCCCACGACCACGGCCACATCATCCTCTATTCGAACGCCGCCGAGACCGGCGACGTAGGCGCCCGGCTCGACGGTAAATACCACACCCGGCCCCAGCATCTCGTCGCGCGACACCGGCGCGACGCCAGGGACATCAGCGCGAAGGGGCCCAACCCGGGGCTCCTCGTGTATTTCGAGGCCAAGGCCATGCCCGGTGGCGTGCCCGAACGCCGACCCGAGACCGAGCCTCTCCAGAACGTCCCTGGCCGCCCGATCGACCTCGCTGACCCGTACGCCAGGCTGGATTATCGCCAGCGCAGCCGCCTGGGCCTCGAAGACCGCGTCGTAGAGACGCTGGGCCTCAGCCGACGGCGGGCCCACACAGACCGTTCGTGTCAGATCGACGCAGTATCCGTCGTACACGCCCCCGAAGTCCAGTACGACCAAGTCGCCTGGCTTGAGCGGCCTGATGCCAGGCCGCGCATGGGGAAGGGCGGAGTTGGGTCCGGACGCCACGATGGTGTCGAAGGCCGGCCCCTCAAATCCGCCCATTTTGAGGCTGAAATCAATCCCGGCGGCAATGTCCCGCTCGATCTGACCCTCCCGGATTGCCCCCAGCACGTCGGTCGCCACCCGGTCCAGCAGTTCGCCCGCCACCCTGAAAGCCGCCAGTTCCGCCGGATCCTTCCAGAGACGCTCGGCCTCGACGAGGCGGGCGATCGGCACGAATTCGACGCTGGCCCTCCCGCGAACGGTCTGTCCGTCAAGAGCTGCGACGATCGACTGGTGCCGGCCAAAGGACAGGTAGTCCGATTCAAAACCAACCCGGAGCAGGCGGGAGTGGGCGATCTGACTGACCACTGTGGCGTCGTAGGTCGGATCGACCGGGACGAGTCGGAGGGTCGGGCAGACAGGTGCCACCGATTCCCGGACGGCGGTGACGTAGCGGCCATCGGTGATGAAGATCAGCTCGTCTGACGTCAGTACGACGATTGCCGCACTGCCGCTGAACCCGGTCAGGTACCTGACGTTGGGCAGGTGCGTCACGATCAGCGCATCGAGCCGATCGGCATCAAATCTGCGGCGCACCCGTTCGTGGCGGTCCTGCAGCAGGTCTGCGGTCAGATTAGGCATGTTCCGGGTAGAGCCGGCGACGCCGATCCGCCATGATTGCCTCAAGCCAGCGATGCAGATAGGCTGACACGCGCCGGGCACGCCCTATATCCGTACGGTCGGCTGCCGTCGTGGCAGGCCCGCTGGCGTCATCCGGTGATGCCGCGTGGTGTGTGGCGGCGGTGGCCTGCCCTCCGATCTCGCGGCGCAAGTCCCGCACGAGCTGCTCCGTGTTCGAGTCGCCGCCCCCCAGCGCGATGACGTCCTCGAACTGTTCGAGCGCTTCGGGCAGCTCACCACGGCGA
The DNA here is from genome assembly GCA_026393755.1 of Acidobacteriota bacterium. NCBI lineage: Bacteria > Pseudomonadati > Acidobacteriota > Acidobacteriota bacterium. Next base: position 20,389 of record JAPKZO010000019.1, on the reverse strand, counting down.
CGGTGAACCTCGGCCAGACCGCGAATCGCGGCGAGATTCTCCGGAGCCTGTTTCAGAACACCGGAGAGCTCCCGGCAGGCGTCATCCAGTTGGTCCACGTCCAGCAGGGCTCGTCCAAGCGTGACGCGGGCGGATAGATACCCGGGATGCCTGGTCAGGCCGGTCCGGCACGTCTCGATCGCTTCCCGGAGGCGGCCAGCGCGGCGGTATTCCTCGGCGAGCTGCGCAAAAGCAATCGAGGCCGGATCCTTCTGGAGGCGGCCTCGAAGCTCGTCGATGCGCATAGGAGCCTGATTGGTCATCCCGATTCGTCTACGGCTTGCACTTCAACACGGTCACCACGGTGGCGAATTCCGTGGATGAGCCCAACAAGTCGGCCACGGTCAACCGCACGACGAAGATTCCGCTGGTGGTGTTGGACGCGGTGCCCGAACAGCCGTTGAACGAGTGACTCTGGACAATGCCTGAACCTCGCGAACCATCGCCAAAGTCCCACGAGTAGCTCGAGATCGGGCTCGAACCGGGCGAACTGGCAGACGCGTTGAAGTACACGCTCTGGTCGCCGATCGGAGCGGCAGGCAGGAACGTGAAGCTGGCGATAGGTGGATTGGCGATGGCGGCCGAGGTCAGGCGAATGGTGACGCTTCGGGGAAGCGCTCCAGAGGCGTCGGCGCCGACGGGTGTCACGAGGATCATCACCGATACCAGAGTGTTGAGTGCCGTATTGGGCGCGTTGTAATACACCGAGGCCCGCCCATCCCCGCCGGTCGTCATCTGGCTTGCGGACAGCTGTCCGACGTCGCCGACGACCGTCCGACCCAGGGCATCGAGCCCTCTGGTGGCAAGGGTGAGGGTCAGACTCGGGATGGGTTGATTGCTGGCATTGCGGGCCTGAATCGTGATCTGCGACTGGGCGGCCCCGTTCCGCGCGAGGCTGTCCGGGTTGGCGTAGACGGCAATCGACGTCGAAAGTTCCGAGGGCCCCGTCAACGGCGGTGCATCGATCTTGGTTGTGCAGCCGAGGCTGCCCGCCAGCGCCACTGCCGCGCCCATTGCGAAGACGATGATTCTACGCGTCATGGTCCTGCCCCGTCCCCATGCAGCCTGTGCTGCGCTCAATTCAAAAACTCTCCGGCCGATGCTTGTCCTGTCCCGCGCCACTCGTTGCGCCTAGCCGGCCCAATCAGCAAAGTTCACCGAAATGGTGCCCGTCACGGAGACCTGTCTGCCGTTCTGGTCCTGGCCGTAGAAGGTCACGTCCGCCAGCGTCGAGATGAAGATCGCACCCCCGGTACCGCGCAGTCCCATCAGCGGCGACTCGGCCTTGGCCTGCGCCCGAACCAGAACGAAGTCCAGCGGCGTGCTGCCGCCCGCGGAGATGGTCGCAGTGGCCGCGCCGTCGAACGCGTAGGGGACGTCGACGCCCTGCGTGTTCCGGCCGTCTGATCGCCGGAACGACACGTGGTAGCGCGTGACGGTCACCGAATTGCTGGGGCCGCTCGGTGACGACGCGTCCTTCAGTTCCACGCGCAGCGTCGCCTCGCCCAGATCCGAGTAGATGCCACCGTTAGCCGCCACCACATCGGACGGCAGAGTGCTCGAGAAGGTGCCGGAACCGGTCCCCCCTCCGGGCGCTCCCTGCAGTGAATCCATGATGAGGTACGACGCCGAGCGTCCCGTCGAATTCACCTGCCCGCACGCGCTGATCGCCGCCAGCGTCAGGATGACGATACCGCCGGCTTTCCATCGCGACGCGGCGCGTCGGGAGTGCCATCTCTGCTGCATATTGCCTTCTCCTGCCCTCTTGTCCGCCTGCTACCGGCGGATCCGCGGCGTGATGAAAATCAGAAGCTCACGGTTCTCGTCGGAAAACGTGTCGCGCTTGAACAGCCACCCGAGAAGCGGAATGCGCGCCATGAGCGGCACCTTGTCGTTCTGCGTCTGCTCCTGGCTGATGACGATGCCGCCGATGACAATGGTGTCGTTGTCGTTGACAAGCACCTGCGTCCAGGCGCGCTGCGTGTTGATCGGGGGAATGCCGTTGACGGCTTTCGAGAAGTCCGCCGAGGCGTTTTCGAGCTTGACGTCCATGATGACGGTGTTCGACGCGGTAATCTGCGGCCGGACTTTCAGCGTGAGCGCCGCGTCCTTGAACGTGACGGTCACCGTGTTGTTCGCCTGAGTCTGGATTGGGATCTGGACGCCCTGCGTCATCTCGGCTTCGTAGTTGTTCTGCATCATGACGCGGGGTGACGAGAGCACGCGGGCACTGCCCTTCCGCTCCAGCGCGGAAAGCGCCACGTCGAGGTTGAAAGCGCCCGTGACCGATCCCATCGCCAAGCCGAGCGTCGTGGTGGCGCCGGCGGCGCCCAGGTTGACGGCGTTGGCGAGCGTCCCGCCCTGCGCGGTCTGCGACTTATCCCCACCCCGGCCTTCGAGCGCGACCTGGTTCGGGAACGTCAGCGGCGTGGTGTTGCCCAGCTGCGGCACGGCCTTGCCCGACAAGCCCCACTGGACGCCGAGGGCCCGGGCGCTGTCGCGAGATGTCTGGACGATGCGAGCTTCGACTTCCACCTGTGGCTCAGGGCGATCCAGTGTCGTGAGCAACTGCCCCACCTGCTCGAGCGCCGCCGGCAGGTCACTGATGATCAGTGTGTTGGTGCGCGGATCCATCTGAACGTCGCCACGCTGGGTCAGCGTCTTCTTCACCAGCGCCTGCAGATCAGCCGCCTTCGCGTAACTCAACGTCCTGGTCAGCACCTTCAGCTCGCCCGACATGGCCTGGGCGTCCTTCAGCTTCTGTCGTGCCGTTTCCTCCTCGGCCAGCACGGCGAGCGGCGCGATTCGGACGACGTTGTTCTCGATGGCGTAACCCAGCTTGTTGGCCTTGAGGATGTATTCGAGCGCCTGATCCCACGGGACCTCTTTCAAGACGACATCAACGGTCCCATTGATGCTGGGATCGACGATGACATTGAGGCCGCTGATTTCTGTGAAGCTGCGGAGGACCGCTCGCAGGTCGGCCTGCTGGAAATCGAGGCTGATGAGGTGGCCCGTGTACTTTTTCGCGCCCTGAGCCGACGGATCGGCCTGTGTCATCGGGGAGGGAGCCGGCGCGGTGGCCGGGGGGACCGCCACGACGGCCGCTGCGGGAGTCGTCTCGGCCCGCGCGAGGGAGGACGGGGCGGAGCCCACGCTCTGCGGTACGGCGGACGCCGGATCCGGGCCCGCGACTGCGGGCGCGAGGGCGGCATCACCGAGCCGGGTGCCGAACTCGACGATCACGGTGTTCCACCGGCTGCGCACGGTCGGTTTGCCCGGCTTGGCGAGCGTCAACCTGATGCGGGCCAACGGGGCGCCGTCGTCGGCCTGCACGGATTGGACGCGCAGGTCAGCGAGCATTCCGGTCGGTTTCGCCACGAACGGCGATGATCCGGTCGTAACATTGCGCAGATCAACCAGCAGCGTGAGGGGATCCGGCTGCGCGGCCACGTAGGCGACCGGGGCGCTGGTCTCGATCACCACCGCGGTCGCGCGACCCTCAACCCGGGTCGACACGCCGACCAGCCGTGCTCCAGCGACGCCGTCGCCGGTGGCATGCAGGGGTGAGACCAGCAGCGCCGCGCCTGCCACCAGCATGGCCAGCAGGCCTGCTTGTGTCATCCGGCGACGTGACGATTCTTGGCGGCCCATCGACATCACAGCCTTCCTCTCGGCGTTACTTCTGCTCGACCGCGGCGCGCAGTGTCTTGCGCACCTCTCGCTGTTTGGTCACCGACAGCGGATCGTTGACGTCCTGGGTCAGGACGAGCGTGTCCGCGGTAATGGCGCGCACGAACCCGTCAAGGAATCGATCGTTGACGCGCACCAGATACGTCTTGTTGTCCGGCCCCTGGACCAGCGCGATGTTGTCGCTGCGGCCCTGCAGGATGCCCTTGAGTGCGACCTCGTTGACCAGGAGGCTGCGGACTCCGTCGAGCACCTTGCCGTCCGGCCGCCGCACGGTTTCCCGGCCACGGCGCAGCAGGCTGACGAACGGGTCGCGACGCCCTTCGGGGTTGTAGGCGTACGCCGGCCGCGCGGCCGGGCCTGCCTGGGGCGGCGCCACCCGCCGCGCCGGTTCCTGGCCGCTCGCCGACACGGCCACGAGGAAGAACGCCAGCAGCCAGGGTCTCACTACTTGACTCCTGCAACAGGTTTGGCCGCAACAGGCTTGGCGGCACCAGGTTTGGCGGCCTCGATCAGCACGAAGGTGGTTGCCACGAAGGCGACCTGGACGCTGCTGTTCGGATCGGGCTTGTCCTTGGCCCGGATGCGCACAGCACCGATGTTAATGATGCGCGAGAACCTCGAGATGCGGTCGAAGAACATCCCGAGGTTGTGGTAGGTCCCGTCGAGCTCGACGTTGATGGGCCACTCGACATGCATCTGCTTGGTCACCACCGGAGCCGGGGTGAACAGCCCGATCGTCAGGTTCGACTGCATCGCCAGGGTCTGCAGATTGCGAAGCAGGTCGCCGAAATCCTTTTCCTCGGGCAGGACCGCCCGAAGTCCTTCGAGCCGCCTCTCCAGTTCCGCCACCTGGGCCTGGAACTGGTGCAGCTGGCCGGCGATGGTCATCCCCTTCCGGATGTCCGCTCGAAGCACGTCCAGACGCGCCTGCTGTTCGGCCTGCTTGGCGATCACGGGCGTGGCGTACCAGTGGTAGAACGCCGCCACGCCGAGGATTGCCACGGCGACAAACGCTCCAGCCTGCGCGTACCAGGGCAGTTTTTTCAGGCTCAGGTCCATGGCTAATTCAGTGGTATCGGGATCATCCCTGTTCAGCTTTACCGAAAACGTGCCACGTCAGGCGCCCGGGGGCGCGAAACGCGCCTTGATCGTAAACCGGATCAGGGACGTCTCGGCCCCCTGCACCTGATCCAGCTTGCTGTCGATGATCTCGACAGGCTTGGTAAACCACCCGCTCCGCTCGAGATTGCCGACAAAATCCGACAGTGATGTCAGCGCGACGCACCGTCCCTCGATGGTCAGGTCGGCGCCCTTCTGATCGAGCTGCGTGAGCCACAGCTGCTCTGGCAGACTGCGGCTGATCTGGTCCAGCATGTGGACGGGCCCGCTTTGTCCGCGCCGCAATTGCTCGATCAGCGTGACCCGCTGCTGCAGTTGCGCCCGCTGTTCCTCGAACTTCTGCACCTGGAGGATGTTGGTTCGCAGCCGCTCGCTCTCCTGCTGCGCACTGACCAGCATGTCCGCCAGGCGGTTCGACTCCTGCTGCAGCGACCAGTACCACCACGCCACGCCCACACCCGCCAGCGCGAGAATCAGCGTGCAGGCGACCGTCACCTTCTGGCCGGACGCGTCAAACGATGAGATGGCCGTGCGCCGCTTGGGCCGCTCGTGATCCGGGCTCAGCAGGTTGATGTGGATCATCGGTCGCCCTCCCGCCGCAACGCCAACCCCACGGCCACCACTGACGTCGAGGCCGCGTCGGCCGCTGTGACGCCGAACTTCGCCGCGTCCAGAAGGATGCGGCGGAACGGATCGAGCGGTTCCACGGGCAGCCCGAATCGCTCACCGAGCGCGCCGATGAACCCATCCACCCGGGAACCGCCGCCGCAGACCATGATGCGGTCGAGGCGCTCGGAGGTGGCCGTCGCCCGGAAGAAGTCGAAGGTCTTCTGGACCTCGAGCAGCACGTTCTCGGTGACCGCCTTCAGCACGACGCGGACCTCCTCGATCGCCGTGCCGGCGACGGCCTCGCCGCGCTTGGCCTGCTCGGCCTGCGCGAATGGCAGGTTGAACTCGCGCTGGATCGCTTCGGTGAACGCATGGCCGCCGACCGAGATATCGCGGGTGAAGACGGAGGCCCCGCCGCGAACGATGTTGATGTTGACGGCGCTCGCGCCTACGTTCATCAGCACGTTCACCTCGGCCGGGTCCGCGTCGTAATTGGCCTCGAAGGCGTTCTGCATCGCGAAGGCATCGACATCGATGACCACCGGCACGCGACCGGCTTGTGAGATCACGCTCGTGTAGTCTCCGATCTTGTCCTTCTTGGCCGCGACCAGCAGCACGTCCATCGCCGCCTTTCCATCCGTGCCGCCCGCGTCGAGAATCTGATAGTCGAGATTGACGTCCTGCACGTCGAAGGGAATGTACTGCTCGGCCTCCCACCGAATCGTCTCGGACAATTCCGACTCGGTCATCTGCGGGAGATTGATCTTCTTGACGATCACGGCATTGCCCGAGAGCGACGCCGCCACCCCGCGGGACTTGATGCCCGCCTGGTCGAGGACGCGACGGATCGCCTCGGCGACGCCGACCCCGTCGATGATGGCGCCGTCGACGATACTGTCTGGCGGGATCGCCTCACTGGCGATTGCGGAGACGCGGTACCCCCGGGCCACCGCCTTGAGTTCGACCGCCTTGACGGCGCTTGATCCGATGTCGAGCCCGACGACCGTCTTGGACTTGCCGATGCCGAACACGTCGGTATTCCCTGCCCTTTCCGAAGCCCCGGGGCCGTCGTGGGGAGAACGGCAACCCGTAAGTCTCTGGCTGGATGCGATTTATGTAACAGCCCCAGACGTCGACCCGGTGCATGAGAATCCCCACGCACCCGTCTTCGTCCCTGATTATCGGCCCATGATGGGACATCCTGCACCATTTTTTGTAGTTTTTTTTGCGTGCCCCTTCCCGTGCCCCCCGGGCGTGACGAAGGACGGTTGACAAGGCGCAGAAGGACTGGTACGATTTTGGTTTGCCGTCGCTGAAATTGACTGAAACATAGGGACTTGCAGATGCGAACGTACACGGCGAATCTCGCCGAACTGGATCGGCAGTGGGTCGAGATCGATGCCGACGGAAAAGTGCTGGGGCGCGTGGCCACACATGCCGCCCGGCTGTTGATGGGCAAGCACCGTCCGATCTATACGCCCTTTCTCGACACGGGTGACTTCGTCATCGTCGTCAACGCGGGCCGCGTTCGGCTGACGGGCCGCAAGGAAGAAGACAAGATCTACCGGCGCCACAGCGGGTATGAAGGCGGCTTGCGCGAAGAGCGCGCCAGCGTCGTGCGCGCGCGAACGCCGATTCGCCTCGTCGAGGAAGCGGTTCGGGGCATGCTGCCGAAGACGAAGCTGGGCGATGCGATGTATCGCAAGCTGAAAGTGTACGCGGGCGCCACCCACCCGCATACCGCGCAGAAACCACACAAGCTCGAGGTAGCGTAACTTGACTCTGATCCAGTACTACGGCACCGGGCGCCGTAAGACCTCCACCGCCCGCGTCTTCCTTCGGCCGGGAACCGGCACGATCTCGGTCAATCACCGCGAGTTCGAGAACTACTTTCCCACCGGCGTGCTGCGGACGGAGATTCGCGAGCCGCTGGTGCTGACCGAAACCGCCGACAAGTTCGACATTCTGGCGACGGTCGCCGGCGGCGGCATCGCGGGACAGGCCGGCGCGGTTCGCCTGGGCATTTCGCGCGCCTTGTGCCGCTACAACCTGGAACTGCGCGGCGCGTTGAAGAAGGAAGGCCTGCTGACGCGTGACGCCCGGGCCAAGGAGCGCAAGAAGTACGGGCTGGCCGGCGCGCGCAAGCGCTTCCAGTTCAGTAAACGGTAATCGAGAGGCACGTGTTTCGGTTGGAGGGAGGACGCTTGAGCGGGATCGCCATCAAGGAACTGCTGGAAGCCGGGGTGCACTTCGGTCACCAGACCAAGCGCTGGAATCCGAAGATGAAATCGTACATCTTCGGAGAACGCAACGGCATCTACATCATCGACCTGGGCAAGACGTCGAAGCTCTACCGCGAAGCGGAGGAGTTCGTGACGAACCTGGCGGCCGACGGTGGCACGGTGCTCTTCGTCGGAACGAAGCGTCAGGCACAGGACGCGGTGGCTGACGAGTCGCAGCGGTGCGGCATGCACTTCGTGAACCAGCGCTGGCTGGGCGGGCTGCTGACCAACTTCACGACGATCCAGCGCAGCTTGGCGCGCCTGCGCGAGCTCGAGGCGATGAGCACCGACGGCCGGTACGAGTCGCTCTCGAAGAAGGAAGTCGCGGGCATCGAGAAAGAGAAGAAGAAGATCTCGAAGAATCTCGATGGCATCAGGCAGATGACGAAGCTGCCCGACGCGATTTTCGTCGTGGACACGCGCAAAGAGAAGATCGCGGTCGACGAGGCCCGCAAGCTGAAAATCCCGGTGATTGGCGTCGTCGACACCAACTGCGACCCGGAAGACGTCGATTTCGTGATTCCGGGCAACGACGATGCGCTGCGGTCGATCCGGCTGTTCACCTCGCACATCGCCGATGCGATCCTGGCGGGTCGCGGCATGAGGGAATCGGCCCACGCCGAAGCGCAGGCAGAAGCCGACGCGGCGGCGGCGACCGACCGGGCGGCGAGGACCGCGGCACGCCGGCCCAAGCCGGATGCCACACCTGCCCCACCGGCTCCACCGGCCCCGCCAGCACCGGCGGCAGCACCGGCATCGGCCTGAGAGCCTGACGTGGCGGACGCTGCGGCGTCCCGAGGATGATGAGACTGGATACCCGCGCCGGCCGGAGACGTTCCCTGGCCGGCGTTTTTCTCGTACAGCGGAGAAGGTAGCGCGATGAGCATCACAGCAGATCAGGTGAAGACCCTTCGGGAAAAGACGGGCGCGGGCATGATGGAATGCAAGGCCGCCCTGACCGAAACCAACGGAAACATCGAGGAGGCCGTCACCGTCCTCCGCAAGCGGGGTCTGGCCCAGGCCGCCAAGCGGGCCGGCCGGAACACGTCGCAAGGACTCGTCGGCAGCTACATCCACATGGGCGGCAAGATCGGCGTCCTGCTGGAAGTCAACTGCGAATCCGATTTCGTCGCGCGCACCGAGGATTTCCAACACCTCGTCAAGGAACTGGCGATGCACATCGCGGCGGCCGATCCGAAGTACGTGCGCCGGGAAGACGTGCCGGCCGAACTCGTCGAGAAGGAGAAGGCAATCTACCGGAGCCAGTTCGAGGGTTCGGGCAAACCCGCACAGGTGATCGAGAAGATCGTCGAGGGCAAGCTCGGCAGTTTGTACAGCCAGATCGCGCTGCTCGATCAGCCGTCGGTGCGTGACCAGACCATCACGGTCGGTCAGATGGTGTCGCAGGCGATCGCCAAGACCGGCGAGAACATTGTCGTGTCACGGTTCAGCCGGTTCAGGCTGGGCGAGAGCGGCGAGTAGCCGTCCGAAACGCCTCTTCCGACTCGTCATTCCGGCGAAGGCCGGAATGACGAACTCACAGTGCCCGCGATTGTCGCTTCTCGAGGGACTGATATAATCGGTCCGCCTATGACCGACACCGCGCCTTCCGCTCCCGCCTTTCGCCGTGTGCTGCTCAAGCTGTCAGGGGAAGCCCTGATGGGTGAGCAGCAGTTCGGCATCGATCCCCACGTGGCCTCGCAGATTGCCCGCGAGGTGGGCGAGATCCAGCAACTCGGCGTGCAGGTGGCCATCGTCATCGGCGGCGGCAACATCTTCCGCGGGATCGCCGCGAGCACGAAGGGCATGGATCGCGCCCAGGCCGACTACATGGGCATGCTGGGCACGGTTATCAACGCGCTGGCGCTGCAGGATGCGCTCGAGCAGATTGGCGTCGTCACGCGCGTGCTGACGGCGATCGAGATGCGGTCGGTGGCGGAGCCGTTCATCCGGCGCCGGGCGGTCCGGCACATCGAGAAGGGCCGCGTGGTGATCTTCGCCGCCGGCACGGGCAATCCGTACTTCACGACCGATACGGCGGCGGCGCTGCGCGCGATGGAGATGAAGGCCGAGGTCATCCTCAAGGCGACCAAGGTCGACGGCATCTACTCGGCTGATCCGGTCACGAACCCGAACGCGACGAGGTTCGAGCAGATCACGTATCTGGAGGTGCTGGAGAAGCAGCTCAAGGTGATGGACGCGACGGCGATCTCGCTCTGTATGGACAATCACCTTCCCATCATCGTGTTCAACCTTCGCACCCCGGGGAACATGAAGCGTGCCATCATGGGCGAATCCATCGGCACCACCGTCAAGACATAGTCACTAAGCCATCCGGGTCGCAGGGCCGGTTACCGCCGGCTTGACGTGGCGGCCTGCCGGAGTAGACAAACATGGATGTCATCGATCTCAAGAGCCTGTACGCCGATCTCAAGAAGCGCATGGACGCGGTGATCGACCATTTGGGTCACGAACTAGCCGGCGTGCGCACGGGGCGCGCCACCATCAACATTCTCGATCCGGTGCATGTCGACGCCTACGGTTCGCGGATGCCACTCAATCAGGTGGCGTCGCTGTCGGTGCCCGATCCGATGACCATCGTCGCGCAACCGTTCGATCCCTCGCTGCTCGCGGCGATCGAGAAGGCGATCCGCGCATCGGATCTCGGATTGAATCCCAACAACGACGGCAAGCTCGTGCGCATCCCGATCCCCCCGCTGACCGAGGAGCGGCGCAGGGAGATGTCGCGGCACGTGCACAAGCTTTCCGAGGAGGCGCGCAACAACGTGCGGCAAGCCAGGCGCGACGCCAACGAGAAGCTCAAGAAGCTGCTCAAGGACAAGCTGGTCTCGGAAGACGATGAGCGTAAGGGCCTCGACGAGGTCCAGAAGGTCACCGACCACCATATCCACGTCGTTGACGATCTGCAGAAGAAGAAGGACACCGAACTGCTCGGAAAGTGAGGCGGCGCTCCCCTGCCCTGCGCCTTCCGAATCGCCTGCCCCTCAGGTCCTTCGGTACAGCGGTTCGGCAACGAATCGATTCACTGAGGACCTGATGTTGAGTGAGCGTTTTCCCGGATCGCTTCGCAGGAATACGCAACTGTCAACGCGAGTCGAAGCACTAAGGACGTCGTTGTGTCGCTGCTGACCCATCTCGAGTGTTCTGTTCCCTGCGGGGCGCCGCCGCGCGACCCGCGCCAGTGGAACCACCTGTGCTCGTGCGGCATGCCGCTGGTGGCCCGCTATGATCTCGCGGCGGCCGCCGCGACGTGGTCGAAGGAGAGTTTGCGAGGGCGCGAGCCCAACATGTGGAGGTATCGCGAGCTGATGCCGCTGGTCGATGGCGAACAGCCTGTGACGCTCGGTGAGGGCTTCACGCCGTTGTTTCATGCCGAACGGCTGGGCCGGGACCTGGGCCTGACGTCGGTCTACATCAAGGACGAGTCGCTGAATCCGACCAACTCGTTCAAGGCCCGCGGCCTCTCCGCCGCCGTCACCAAGGCGCGCACGGTCGGCGCGAAAACGCTCTCGGTGCCGTCGGCGGGCAACGCGGCCAACGCGATGGCGGCCTACGCCGCGTGCGCTGGCCTCGAAGCCAAGGTCTTCATGCCGCGCGACGTGAAGGTGCCGTTTATTCGCGAGTGCCAGCTCTACGGCGCGGACGTGACGCTGGTCGAAGGGCTCATCACGGACGCCGGACGCGTGGCCGCCGAGCGGGGAGGTCCGCTCGGATGGTACGACGTCTCCACACTCAAGGAGCCGTACCGCATCGAGGGCAAGAAGACGATGGCGTACGAGCTGGCCGAACAGATGGACTGGCGGTGGCCCGACTGGATCATCTACCCGACCGGCGGCGGCACGGGCATCGTCGGCATGTGGAAGGCGTTTGAAGAGATCGAGCGGATCGGCTGGGTGCGCAACTGCAAGCGGCCGCGCATGGTGAGCGTCCAGGCGGAGACCTGCGCACCGATCGTCCGCGCCTATCAGCAGGGTCTGGAAAAGGCCGAGATGTGGCAGAACGCGACGACCATTGCCGACGGCCTGCGTGTGCCAAAGGCGATTGGCGACTTCCTGATTCTGCGAGCCGTGCGCGAGAGCGGCGGCACCGCGTTGACCGTGAGCGATACCGACATGGTGCGCGACATGAAGGCCATCGGCGCGCTTGAAGGCGTGAGCGCCGCGCCAGAGGGCGGCGCAACACTTGGGGCGCTGCGCAAGCTGCAGGCGCAAGGGCTGGTCAAGCCGAACGACACCGTCGTGCTCTTCAACACCGGCGGGGCGTTGAAGTACTTGGACGTGCTCGCATAGTTGGAACACGTTCTCGTCACCCCGGCGAAAGCCGGGGTCCAGCCCATCGAAATGTGATCGGGTCGCTTTTTCTGTTGCCTGAACGGCCATAGAACACGCGAACCGATCACACCTTCGGGCGCGTTGTGGCAGCCCGTTGCCGCGTGGTAGAATAATTAGATAGTGGGCGGCTAGCTCAGCTGGGAGAGCGCCGCGTTCGCAATGCGGAGGCCGCGAGTTCGAGCCTCGCGCCGTCCACCAAGAAAACCCGCGGAATACGGCCCGGTTCGCACCGGGCCGCTGCGCTGTACGGGCCGGCGGCTGGGCAGTTGTGCCCAGATTGTGCCCAACCGAGCCGACTCCAGCGCGGCTGTCTTCTGGGGAGCGGCCGAATGCGCATAGCGTTCCAACATGCGGATGGTCGAGTGACCAGCGATCTCCATCACGGTGACGACATCGGAACCGGTGGCAATCATGCGGCTCAGCGCGGTATGGCGCAGGGTATGAACGGTTACGTCTCCGGAGGTGATACCAGCCCTCACGTACGCTCGCCGCACCACGTGGCGCATTCCGTTTACCGTGTAAGGCCGCTGGCTGCGCGGGTTGAAGAAGACCCAGCCCGAAACCCGAGGGAGCGTATCAAGGACGACCTTCATCTGGCTCGTCAGCGGAATCGTGCGCTTGCGGCCGTTCTTGGTCTGCAAAAAGGTCATCTCGTCAGCGGTGACCTGCACCCACGGTAGATTGAGCAATTCACCAGCCCGCGCCCCAGTGATCAACGCCAACGCGATAAACGCCCGCGCCTTCCCAGAGGCCGCAGCCAGAAGTGCCTCCTGTTCGACGGTCGAGAGGATGCGTGTCCGCCTGTTCTCGACTTCCAGTCGCTTGACGCGCTTCGCGGGCGACGGTTGTTGACCTGGGCGTGATCGCGAAGATACACAGAGGCGAATTCTCGAAACGTCAGATCCGGGAGGCGACGAATGCCGTGCCGTCCTTCAAGAATTCTTCTTCGCTCGGAGGCTTCGATGTTCGTTGCCACCCGTTTGTCCGACGTTTCGGTGGTAACGCGATACCGGTGACGATTCACCGTGAAGGTGGCCCACCAGTAGTGTTCACATCGAGGAGAAGTCGGACAGTGGAACGGGTTGGGATTCCCGTCCTCGTTGGTCGAGACCACTCTTGGTCTACAGCGTTTGTAGAGACTCACATCGACTCCATCTCGCCACCATCGTGCCGACGTTCTTGCTTGGTCAACCTCGTAGTCCACGTTCTGAAGCAGTCCGCCACCGCAGGGCCAGAGCCTCAACCTCCGCTCGGGGGATGCGTGTGGCTCTCATTCCTGCCGGATGGATCGCGCGCAATTGGTCGCTCCGAATCAACTGCCACACGGCGCGCTCGGAAATGGCAAGCATTGCCGCAGCATCTCGAACCCGCAGCAACAAGGGAATGCAGCGATTACTCTGAGCGTAACGCGGGGGTGCTCCTGTCGGCTTCCACAGTTCTGGCAGCTTCCACAGGCCGTTGATTCTTGTGGTCATGCGGCTTCTCTTGCTAGCAAGAATCCTGGACGCCGCGGCGGATCAGCTCGTGGATTGGGCAAGCAGAATCTGACGCCTGACGGGTGGGGCGAGGGAGGGAGCGACCCCCGAAAGAGAGCCGGCCCTTGGCCCGGCTCGGGCGGACCAGGCCGCCCAACAGGGGGGTCGCTCCCTCCCTCGCCCCCATCCTGGCGTCGGTCAGAGCCACGGCGGCAAACGAACGCCGCCTCCACGGAAACACGCAGCGGAATGAGACTTGCGACGACGGGGCGATCTGCCGACCAGGCCGGATGGATAGACATCCAGGTAGAAGGGTGGATCCGGGCACGCTGTCTAGGCGGATGTCTATCTCCAGCTCCGCGTCGAACCACTTGAGGGCGTGCGGGCCGCCGCACATACAACCAGCTCGCGAGGTCTGCGGAAGGTGGTCAGTAACGTGCCTGCGAGGTCTCATCGGGTGTCGGCTCCTGCCCGGAACATCAGGCAAGAACCGTGACAGGTACGCCTGTCGGCGCCGGTTTGGCACGCCCAAGCACCGTGAAGCCCGAACAATTCACGGCCGAAGTATGAGTTGGCCAACGGTCCGGAGCTAACCGACGCAAGCGTTTACCGCCGCGGGAAATCGAGATTCTTTGCGTTCTGGCGCAGCCCCAACGGAAAGTTTCTTTCGGCGGGTGCCGTGTCACCCCCACAACTCGCAGATGGTGATGGCTTCGGACGACTTGCCGAGCCGCATCAGTTTGCCGTTCACCACGCCGCGCTTTAGGGCCTCCTCGGCCGCGTCCAACCGGACATGCTCGTACAACGGGTGGGTCTGGCCCGACTCGATGGCTTGGCGCACAAACGGCAACCGCGCAATCCGGTCTTCCATCTGTTGCACCCGCTGCGGGTACCGTTGCCGGATATCGAGTCCGAAGTCGACGTTCTCCGAGTCGTCGAAATACGACTCCATCGGCAGATCGAGGGCCGACCATTCGTAGATCAGATTCTCGCCAGCCACCGTGATGTCTGCCTTGGGTTTGATGGGCTCCGTACAGATCCCCACCTTGTCGACACCCTCACCGCTGGTGCGCACCACCATGTACCGCTTGTTCTTTTCGAAGGTGGGTGTCTCGTCGCCCCGCTTCACGAAGTTCTGGACACACAACAGATTCGCCCCGACCGAACACCGCTCGAACAACGATACGTCGTCATTCTGCACGGCCGTCGCCGTGTACGGCGTCGCCTCCAGGACGCGACGTGGATACTCGTGGCGGATGTAGTGCTGGAGGGTCGGAGACGTGCCGATCTCGATCCCATAGCTCGTGAGGAGCTGGCAGTAGGGGTGCGTGGCGATGTCGCCAGCGAGGTGCTTCCACAACTCGACCTTGCGCCAGTCCGCCACGCGGACACCGGTGACGCCGAAGTACGTGCCGTCACGCATCAGGGTGGTCTGCGTCCGCAGATCGAGTTCACGGAGCACGTCGGCCGCGACGAGGTCGTTGGGTTTGAATAGCAGATACCGGCCGTTCTTGTGGAGGGTCACGCTGGGTTTCGAGACATCCCGAATCACCGGGAAGTCGAAGCAGAACGTGCCCTGCCCCTCGGCCACGCGAGGGTGTCTCATCCGAGGTCACTCCCAACACGCGGAACGAGGTCAGCCATCTTCGCGCCTGAGTGTCCCTGCCGGGTGGGCGAGCCCGAGAACCCAATCGTCGGGCTCTGGTCCTCGTCGTCATCGCCCTCGTAGAGACTTTCTGCGCCACCTGTCTGTCGAGCCGCCTGGTCCACATTCGCACGCTGAACGCGCATGGCATTGCGCATGTCCACTTCGGTGAAGGGACATTCGAAGATCACCTCTCCGTCCCGGCGGTAGGCCGTCCACGTCTGCTCGCCCCGGATGGGGTCCAGGTGTGCACCCGCTTCCAGTAACAACTGGACGAAGGCCATGCGGGCCTGCTGCATGGCGATGCTCGATTCGGCATCGGCGATGGCGGCGTTGCGGGCCGCCTCGTTGGAACGAGCCCGTTCCACGTTGAACCGGTCGAACAGGGTTTCGATCGCCTGACGGGCCGCCGCATCCGCAATCGAGGACAACTTCAGGGTCAGCGGCTTGAAGGCTCGTTGTCGTTTCATCATGGGTTTCCAATCTGATGGTGGTAGGACGCCAGACACAGCGGAACGAGCGGCGCAAGTGCCGACTGACGCACGCAGACCGTGCCAGTGTCGAAGTCCGGAGCGGCGAACCGCCGCCTGCTTCTATGCGTTCGCCGTGGTGATCACGTTCGCGAAGTGCGCCCGTACGTGCTGCGCTTCCTTCGGGTTCTTGACGGTGGCGATCTCTTCTTTCGGCTTAGGGGATGCCTGGACAAAGGGGCCTCCAGCCAGCTTCTGCTCGGCGGGTGCGCGGCGTCAATTACTATTGCCGGCCGGCAGATCTAATTGTCGCCGCTCAGCGGGTTCACACAGGTCTGCAGGCAGTGGAGGTAGCGCAGGGGCTCTTCTTGACCTAGCTCTTGGTTGGGTCCCGGAAGCACCGCATGTGAGGGGCAAACCACAGGCGACGCGGTGAGTCTCCGCCAGAGGGATCTACCGCGCGGCGAGGATGATGTATTCCGGCGGCAAGGCAAGGGGGCCCGAAGCGCCATACCTGCTTCGGGTCAATCACCCACACTCAACGCCTTCCGGTAGCGGTGGTCCGACTCGCCGACCGCCCAGTAGAGCTTGTGATGGACGTGGAAGATGCGCCCCGCGTGGGCAGGCGCCGACTCGTCCGTCGTCGTAGGCCCGCCTCGCATGAGTTACTCGAAGAGGTCGTGTCTTTGCCGACCGTGGGCAATCCCGGCAAACGTGCGGTACTGGCGCGGCAGACACACTCCCGAGTGCTCAAGGACGAGCACGAGAAAGTGCGCCTGCCGCTCGGTGAAACCGGAGGCTTGCAGCGCCCGTACCTGTGCCACGGTCTTTGTCCGTCAAGACCGGCAGGACCTGACAATTACCTCCCTCGCCCGCTCCCACGCAGCCGTAGGCTTAAGGACCTGGCTCTCCCGCTCCCGCCACTCAGTCGCTGACGAATTCGAATTCACGACGGCGTCTTCGAACAGCAGCAGGCCTTCCCGACCGTCGTACGTCACTCGGACACGCCTGTGCCGAGTTCCAGCGTCAACCACCCACGATCCAAAAGAGAGGGCGTCGTAGCGATGACTGTACAGCGCGATGCCGTCGTCGCTCAGCTTCTTGGACAGTCGAGCGAGCTGTTCAAAATACGCCGTACTGATTTCTGCATCACTGGGCAAGGTTGTTTCCATTCTGAGGGCGATCACTTCGCCGGCGGTATTAGGCTTCGCCCATCCGACCCGATGGTATACCCACGAGCCATGAGGTAGTCGATTTCGTGTCGCAGCCACACTCCACCCTTCTTAAGAGCGTCAGCCACGTTCATTGTCACAATGAAGGTCTGCCCCCGAGAGATCGCACGGTCCAGAAACTTGTCATTCGCCGCCAATTGCTGGGCCTCAGACATCTTCTCCCAGATACTCCTAGGGATATTGAACGACTTGGCTCCCAACTCCCGTGCAAGCTCCAGGTATCGAGGGTAGCTGCCAATCACGACGGTACCGGTCGCGGTCGCCGATCCCGCCAGAGCAGTCTCCGCGCCCCCCATTCCCGCAAATGCTGGCCCCGCTATGCCCAGCGTGGCCCCGACCACGAAGCCCTTGGCCGCCTCGAATCCGACGTTGCCACTTAGCGGCGCTCTCCCGTGCGAGACGTTCTCGTAGATCGCCCACCCGCCGTAGACGGCCGCCCCAATGCTTCCGGTGATCAAGAGCGGGTTCTTGCCGTCGGGATCCGTGTACTTCAGGGGATTGTTCGTGACGTAGGCATATCGGTTCCAGCGCTGCGGATCGACCACTGCTTCTTTGACGCTCAGTTCGGGGTCGACCGTGCTAAATCGCCCGACGCTGGCCCGGTAGTATCGCGCGCCGAAGTAGTCGAGTCCAGTCTCCGCGTCGCGCTCGTGGCCCGTGAAGAGCTTCTTCTCCTTCGTCGTGGGTTGGGGCGCGGGCCACTCCTCCCCAAACGGCAGGAAGTCGTGGCGGCTCACGACCTGCCCCGTCTGATCGGTCACGACACGCACGGACCCCAGCGCGTCGAGGTGGTAGTACTCGACGATCTGCCCCGACTGCGCGAACGCCGGTGCTGGCAGCAGCAGCGCCGCCACGATGAGGAAACCGGCTGTCACGAGATCGTGAGCCGCTTGCCGCCGCCGCGGGGCCGGCGAGGTGGCGCGAACAGCGCGGGTGACCCCTGCGTCCGCGAGAACGCGACTGATCGTGGCGAACAGTCCGCGGCTCATCGGTCACCTCCCACGTGCCACGCGATCAGGTTACCCGTCAGCGGCTCCGGGTCCCGGCCAAAGTAGTGAACTTCTCCCCCTGTAGCCGTGTCGAGGAGTCCCACATCAGTGAACAGGCGGTGGTCGGCGACGGTGAGAGGCTTCACAAACCCTGTTCTCAGGCCTGTGTGCTCCCAATCGACTGAGCCTTTCTGAGGATTCAGTGCAGCAACGCCTTCGTCCTGCCTCGCATCCAAGAAGATACGCTCCCCATCTGTTATCATCCGCCGGGACCGATTAGTCACGTCCAACAGATGCTTCGTCCAACGGACACTCCCATCTCGAGAGTCGACGCCGTAGAGACAGAATCCCCCTCCACAGCCCAAGATCAACGCGGTTTCAGCGGCGACTACTGGGCCAAAGTCCGCAGGCGAAGGCAACTCTATTCGCCATGCGACTCGCCCTGTTGAGGCGTCCAGCCGAACAAGCTCTGAACCGCGAGCGAACAGCACATACGTGGGCGCCCCGTCCTGGCCCGTGGCCACCCAGAATGTCGGTCTTGGCATGCCCTTCGACAGTTGCCCAGCCGAGCCGACGGCATCACCCCCTATCGGTAGCCCCGCGACGAGAACAAGACCGGCCATCCACGTGAGCGGTCGCGTGCGGGTCGGTATCATGACTCCTCCTCCCGTCTCTTCTTGGCCGGTGTCGGGGGATCCTGAGGTTTCGGTCTGTACAGGTACACGTCCCCTATCTGCGCCGGTTTAGCGGGTTCGACTCGGCCAAGAGCTTTCAAGTCAGCATCGGTAGGAGCTGCCCCGTTCTGGCGAGCACGCTCCGGACGTACCCGTTGTCCGCCAGCGTCAAGGTCTCAGCCATTAGGGGAGCGTGAAGCCGCCGTCCGGCTTGCCATTCGGGTATTGGGTCTGTTGGGCGCCGGGGCCGAGCTCGTCTGCGACAAAGGTCGACGGTTCTCGTAGGGCAGTTATTGGCAGGGCGGGACGCGTACTCCTGAAGTGACAATGTTACCATGCTTCACCTGACACCAACTGCATGTGGACGATGCGCCCTTTGTGATCCGTGTCGATTGTCAGCGTCGTACCGTCTTTCCACTGTACGATCAAACGTGAAGGCTCAATCGAAAGCCGCGAACCGTAGCATCGACGGACCTTGTCAGCGGAATCCCCAAGGGCCAGCCCTGCTCCCGTTATCCCAAGACCGTTCTTCGACGGGCGGCTACCCCACACATCCACAAATCGAATCTCGGTTTCAACGAACTTGCCATTCCGCTTCTCGAACTGTGTTCCGGCTCGGAGTCGGACCTCCCCTGTCTCCCACCAGTAGTCCTTGGCGTCCAATCCCGGGAACTTCTCGTCCGCGAAGACTTCCGCGCGGCTCGGTTCGCCTATCTTGGCCGCGACATCCACTGGTCGTGTCCTGGCGATATCGATCTCGGAGAGCACATGTTCAGGAGGAGACTGTGACACCTGCTCCTTCGAGAGGTGTTGCGCTGGCAGTGGCGCCATGAGACACACAGAAACAGCCGCCGCTGCAGTGAACCGTGACGCCATTTCCGTGACCTCCATGCTAGATCTCCCGCAGGACTGGCCCAAACTGTTCGGGGACCTGAGGTAGAGTATCGTGCTCTGACTAGCACGCTGTCCGCGACCGATGACCGCGCGATTCGGGACGAACACGAAATGGCCGCACGGTCACAACACGGTAGAGCGTAACACTGGATACGTCTTACCTGCCAGTCGTGCTCTTCGCTAGAACGCTATCTTCATCTTGGCCAATTGAGTAAGTACGAACGAGTCCATGTTCGCAGGCCTGTTATCGATAACAGCCAAACTCGTCAACGGGTCACTTGGCGCCGTGTAGGCGATCGTCATCATGGCCTCGTCCGTCGTTCGGATACAGCCATTGGTCCACCAGAGGTACCCTCCCCTGTTCAGTCGGCCAGAGTGGATTCCCACACCTGTGTGCATCCCTCCGTCCTCCCCCATGAATGGCTCAACGGCGAAGATCCCATAAGTGCCAAGTCTGCTGTTTGGGGACTCATCTCCGAATCCCCTGGTTGTCGTAGTGTCTAGGAAGTCGTACACACCGTCGGCAAGTCTTCCGATTGTAAGTTCCGGGGACGGCCTGTTGGTCGCGTCCCACGAGCCGATGAGGTTGCCGTCCTTGTCGAAGAAGTACAGCCTATTGTCCTTGCCGTTGAATACGATGCTGGACCGGCCGTCAGTATCAATGAACCTCAGTGGATTGTCTTTCGCGTACGCATACCGGTTCCACCGCTGAGGATCGGTGAGGTTCTCCGACCAGGTGTAGACCGGGTCGATCGTGGTGAATCGCCCGACCTGGGGCCGGTAGTAGCGCGCGCCGAAGTAGTCGAGTCCAGTCTCCGCGTCGCGCTCATGACCGGTGAAGAGCTTCTTCTCTTTCGCGTTCGCCGGCGGATTCCATTCCTCTCCAAACGGCAAGAAGTCATGGCGGGCGACCACC